>NZ_PJAV01000154.1:0-31447 GCF_002836695.1 Pseudoalteromonas sp. 78C3 | reverse complement strand
GAGTATCAAACTGTGGGTTATCAACTACTAAGAGCCAACCTTTTATCAATTTGCAATTATTTATCTAAACTTAGCATTATTGGCAAGGCCTATAGAGATGAATTTTTTATTAAATTACTGATTAATGTATTAGATGATAAGTTTACTGGAGGAGAAATAGCTAAAGTACTATCAGAAGTAAGAAGTAAGCACCGGAGATCAAGTATTGATAGCTCATACGATATTGTAAAATTAGATGCACCTATAATACTTTTAAAGTATCGAGAAATACTTAACATTCTTGGAAAAATCTCACATTACATTACCATGTACATAACTGAAACTCATATAGAAGAAAACAACAAGCTATCAACATTTAATACAGACCTTATAATTGAATTAACTAATTGTATTTCAACACTACCTCCACTTTTTTTAAATAACTTTCTGTATGGTTGGAATGGGTTTAGTACTGGTGAATTTGCAAAACTAAATATTTTTTCTGAGCTATATAATTATATACATGACCAAAAAAATCACTCTACGTCTAATCATCTAATCATCTAATCGTGATGGATGAAGTGGATTTGTATCTTCATCCAGACTGGCAGAGAAGCTTTTTTTCTGAATTACTTGAATTTATTAAAATTGAGTTTCCAGATAATACCGTTCAATTAATTTTAAGCACACATTCACCTATAATAATAAGTGACTTTCTACCGGAAGACATCGTTTCTCTTGAAAGAAAAGAAAACAAAACTAAAGTAGTAGAGTCCTATGGCTTTGCCTCCAATATTACTGATCTCTATTTAGAGGGTATGCACCTAAACTCCACTTTCGGTGAACATTCAAAAAAAGCAATCAATCTATTACTAAATCGTTCTAATAAAAATGCGCTGTCTTTACAAGATATCAATCTAATCAAAAAAATAAAAAGCAAAAATATACAGCAAATGATATTAGGTCACGATGATAAAAGTTAATTATTACCCTAGCGAAAACTTTCTTAACCGCTATGAACAGAAAGTAGTTACTGAAGGGTTAATTCCTGCATTTTCTGCTATGTCCTTGAAAGCATCAAAAATAGATAAACAGCGCATATCAGCATTATTTACTGACCAATTTATCAAAGATTTGGTCTTATGTGATGCCAATGAACTATATGAAAAAATATTTATCATTTACGACAAGTTACATGAACTCTCAGAGAGGTACTGTTTAGAGTATTACTTAAAAGATATTGATTTAGATCCGTCAGTTACATCGATGCCAATTCGTAAAAAAACAGAAAAAGAAATAATAAAAGCTATCAACAAAAAAGTTCTTATCAAACTTCGATTGCTATCAAATGAGCGACAGTCAATATACCTACCATTAATTATTCGTAAAATGGAAAGTGCAGTATTAGCTTCAGATATTAAAGCGCAGTTAACATCATTAAACTCAATGAAAATTGGTAATCATACTTTGAGCGATAAAATTAAGGCGCTATATCCTGATTGGGTAAATGAATTTGTGAAAGTTTTTAATTATGAAGCTATATCAAAATTTTTTGGGCATGAAATTACTAATGGTTTGAGTCTGGATATATGCCCATATTGCAACAATGAGGATATAGAAACGATAAATGAGAAAGGAGCAGAAACAAGACCAGATTTGGACCATTTCTTTCCAAAATCGAAGTTTCCATTTCTAGCGCTAACACTATCAAATTTAATTCCAGCAGGTGGGCGTTGTAATCAAAGGTACAAAAGAGACGCTTCAATGTTGGGCTACGTTCATCCATATATAAGTGGAATAACTCAAGAGATACTTTTTAATTTTAACTTTATGTTTGATGAAGGCCGGAGTAAAGATGCCTTAGATATAACGGTTAATAAGCTTAATAATGATTTAGATAAAAACTTAGAATTATTTAAAATTCGAGCGAATCATAATAAAAATAACGTAAAAGATTGGTTTATAAAACTAGATGAGCGCTACCAACTATTATTAAATACGAGTAATGAAAATGCTGAAGAAATACTAAATAGTAAGGATTTGATTCGTCTACGTTTGGATGTTGACCTTGATAAATCTCCAACCAAAGAACAATATCAGAAGCTTAAAATAGACGCCCTTAATTTTTTAACAGGTCGCAGTTATGATATAGCGGATTGATGTTATGAATACAAGAGAACAAAGGTAATGACAGCTTATATGGCTATAACTACCTCTCTAAATTATTCTAAATTCAGTTTTTTGAATAAAATTTTATTCCTCTTCTTCGCATCGATTAAGAGCTTATCAAACGAAATCACTTCGATTACAGTATTAAGGTTATCGTTATAAAAAATATAGCCCTGATTATCCAAAAGTGGCTTAAAATTTCTAACCTCAAGAATATCACGAATTGAAGAAGTTAAATCACAAATAACATAACAGTAAATTGGTATTTGCTTATCTAAATAAACTTCTCGACCTTTATCATCTTTAATTTGATTAGGCTTTCTTAGTTTAAGTACATAACCAGTAACTTGATCAATTGGATTATCAGAATCTTTATAGTTGTTACGCATTGGGCGTTTAAATTCTACAATAATAGCAGTAGACGTTTCACGTTTATCATCTCCATAAACAACAGGATTATTGAAAACTAATAAGTCTGGTCGATCCTTGGAATCGATATCCGTTACTGATTTAAAAGACTTATCCGATGCAAGGTGTTTATGATAAGCCATACGCTCGTCAATTAGCCATAAATTATGCTCCTGTACATCATCGCTAGTAGAGCGAATAACCATAATGATGTCATGAACAGTATCCTCTAAAGCATATTTATCATCATCTTGAAACTCTAAGCTAAATTCAAGCGCATCTATTACGGCTTTGCGATGAACGATATATTTAGCAAGGTTTGACTTACCTATCTCGTTTAAATCAGCAGTATATTTTTTCAAAGAATCCTTATAGGCCGAATAGTCTTTTATCTTACTGTGCTTTATTTCATCTTTAAGGCTCAACGCTTTTTCTTTTAACTCAATTTCATAGTTTCGATTCAGTTTGTGTAACTCAAGATCAAGCTTCTCATCGGACAGGTCAAAAGGGATTTTATTTAGCCAACATGGGCGGTTTTTAATTATATGTCTGTATTCATAACCGCCATGATTAACGTATTGTTCAATCATTTTTCGATGTTTTACAAACATGGGCTCCAAGAAAGGTTGAAATACTGTTCTTCCATAAACCATCAACTCAATGATAATTGTACTTATGGAAGGCAGCTCCTCATCATCACACATGTCTGATTTTTCGGCGATCATAAAACCTGTTCGTTCTTGATTAACGTATTGATCAAGGTAGCCCGATGTTAAATAAATAGAAAAATTAAACTTATTACAATCTATACCTTCAAAGCTGGGCGGGATATTTTCTTCGTATTCTTTTAATGTATAACCTCTTACAGAACGTGAGTCAGCACATAAAAAAACTTTATGATTTTTTTGTTTATTTATTCTAATATTTTTAAAGAAATAAGCTTTGAAATCATTAGCACCGATAGAAAAAAAAATTCTGCTCTATCTCTTTAGAATATGTAGTCTCAAAAAGAAGAAGTAAATCAATCTGCCCCCCGCAATCATCTATTAATTTAAACGACTTAACTTTTTTTTCCAAAAAATAAATCAAACAATGTTCTATAATTTCTGAAGCTAAATTATTTAAATCTTTAGGTAATCGTCCTCTATAAGGTTCTTGAATTCTTAGAAGGGAAACCTTAGTTCTTAACTTATCTGATGCATCAGCATCGATTAATTTTTCATTTTCAAAATCAACATCATCAACAGAAAAATTAAAAGTCAGTTTTTTTATTGCTGAATTTGTTACATAAGTACTCTCAACTTCAACTGATTCAAAGGCTTTAAGCCATGTGAAACGGCCAACTCCTTTACAACCTAAGCTAGATTTGTATGTCGATTCAGCCGTCTTAAATGAAAGATAATTGTCCTCGTTAAACCCCGCCCCATTATCAAGAATATCAAACGATTCTATCTGCTGAAATCCAAGGTCTTCGCCATTCAAAACTTCTTGGGTTGTTTGACGAAAGGCTTTAACAATTAAATCTGCCTTATCGCCTTCATTCGTGGCTTGGATTGAGTTAACGATAGCCTCGAATAGAGGAACAAGGCGATCATTTGGGGATAGTGTAAGATTTTGTACCTTACCTTTAACATCTATTTGCACTTTAAATCTTCCCTATTAAAAGTTCTAATCAACAATTACTAGTATCTAATAATACACAAAATCAACTATCAATTCATTGAAACTGAGATAGAAAAAGTATTTATGCACAAACGGCTAGTTTTTAATTTGAAAGCATACATGCATTTATACTATGAGTTTTCTTCCCCACTCTTCCAAAGCTTTGCGGCGCTTGTCCATATACGTCTGCATATTATAAACGCCCTGTACTCCTTGCAATTGATGGTTTAGTATTTTTTCAATCACTATGGGATCGGCTCCAATATCTGCATCACCTAAACGAGTTGCTACGATTCTTCTTAAATCGTGAGGTACAAAACTTTGGTACTCCCAATTGTTCTAATTTACGGCAAATAGAGCGCGATAATGAATGCCTATCAATAGGCTGCTCACCTGGGCCTGATTTATTAGTTGTTGTACCCGGAAATACATATTTAGAATTGAGATAGCCAAATGCTGCCCGTAACTCATCAATCAAAATAACCATATTTTGAGTAATCGGTACTTTATGGGTTCTTTCGCCATATTTGTTTTGTTTTACGCGCTCGGCTGGGATTGTCCATATCATTTTGTCAAAATTAAACTCTTGCCACTGTGCGCCTGTAACCTCTATTGGCCAACAACCTGTTAGTTATGCATTAGAATGCGTATATGGCTTGTTGGCTTACGCATAACTGGGGGAGACGTTCAAATGCTTGAATAGCCTCTTTAAACATTTGCGTAAGAATAGACTACGTTTTGCGCCTCTATCTGTTATTGGATCAAGTATCTTTTAAAAATTTCGCGGCGGGTTATTTCTTTAAACTTATAATAGCCAATAAATAAAAGCGTCAATTGACGCTTTCTAACTAAATAATACTAGTGCTTGCGCCCTACACCATTACGTACCATGTCTTGCCCTGTTTGGAATACGTCTTCTGTAATCATGCGTGCTAAAAGTAGCTTTTGATTATCGTCAAACACAGCAACAAAACGGCTGCCATCTTTGTTATTAGTAGCCATGCCAACACCGGCAACACCTTTAAGTCCAAAACCACCGTTTTCGACATCTATTAAAAAGCTTTCTAGTTCGGCTAAAGTATCAATTACGTCATTTTCATTATTCATTTTAAAACTCTTTTAGTAAGGCCTTGGCTAGGCTTTTAAATCATTATGGTGGCTATTTTATAGAGAAGAGCCAAAAACTTAAACCCTTGGCTCAGGTTAGTAACTAAATCGACTTTATAGCTAACTCTAAATTGCTTAGCGCACAACCAAACTCTTTTGCATTAACGCGATGATACTGTGTGTCACTCGTTGCTGTAAGGCTAATTATAAACTCATCTTGTTGAGCTACCGCACTTTGCTCTTGGCTTAGGCACATAGCTTGAGTAAGTGAGCGCAGTTTTGAGTTTGTTAAAATTGCACCAAAGCGCTGCACAGGCAATGGAGGTATTTTTATAGCCGGTAACGCTTCATCTATTGTGCGCTCGCTTAGAATAAACGTGTTATTGGTAATATCAATTACGCTGCCTGTAGGCCAGTACGAGTAGCTATAGCTCTTACTCTCAGGTTGTGCTTTACTTTGGTTAGCTAAATGCACTACACCACTTTTGCCTATTACGGTTATTAAACCACCTTCTGATGATTTAATAACAACCAAAGCCGTATTTTCATCAATACCAAAACCATGTTGAATCTCTGTTTTAGTATTTTTTACTTCGTTTTTATTTAACGCTGCTGTAAGCCTAAATGTACGGTTTTGTTCGCTAAATTGAGTATCTAGTACACCAAAATTAAAGCTGCCAAGTCCACCAGCATTAATGTTATTTTCATTTTTGCGAAGTGCCTCAAGGCTTGTCGTATTTGTAAGCATGCCCGTCACTTTACTTTGGATTGCTGCGCCCGCGCCTTCACCTACAATTACTGGGCGAGTTTGCAATGCTTGCGTCCACGGGTATGGGTTATTGTTTTGATCAAATAATACCTTGTGAGTTAATGCTGCATTACCGCTATTAAACATCACACCGGTACTATTTTTAATAAGTGATACAAGTGCATTAGTGCCACTTTTGCATAAAGCGTATTCGGCCTTTGTGTACTCTGGATAAATTGCTTCCCGGTTATACACATTCATTAATGTATTTCTGAGAGCGGGTAATTCATCGCACGAGTTACTCGTAATCGCTTTAGCAAGTGCTGGCGTTAGTGCTAACCATTGAGTGTTTATATTTGATTGTGCTAAAAGACTCTGCGCTACATCTGCCGACTCATAAGGGTCGCGGCTCGATGCCGTAATAGCAAGTATGGTGGGTTTTGCGTTATTAACTTTTAAACTGCCCGACACAAATTGTAAAATATTATTAGTCGCAACCTCAATATTAAAATCGGTATTTACTTGCTCTTTTAAGCGCTCACCGTTTTTATCAAGTAGCGGCACTTCTAGCATATCAAATACAAAGTTGTATTCTTGCTGAGTCAGGCTTTCTAATTGCTGGTTATTTATATCGCGCCATAGCCATAATAAATCTGTTTTAGATACGCTATTTGACGATTTACCTAGCAAGGTTTTAAGTGTTTTTAATACAGCCGTTTTTGCCTCAACGTTATTATTAGGCCAGTGCTGCGTGATGTTTTTTATTTGAGCGCTGCTAACAGCATATAAATTATGTGACTTACCATCAATAGCAGTCTCTTTTTGGCAATTGTTAAGCTTTGCGCTAGTACAGGTAGTAAGCTCTGACCCCACTAAAATTAAAGTTTGGTTTTGCTCTTGAGCCACTGCATTTATTGAATATCCAACACCAAACAATGCCACTAACATACCTAGTAACTTCGGCTGTTGATCACGTAAAAATGCACATATCATAATGTAAACTCTAATATAAATTATAAAACTAATGTGTTGCAGTTTAACAGCTAGCCACTTGAGCCTAAATATATTTTTATAAATGTTAAATAATTCAAGTCTCTGAAAAGCGATAGGGTTAAGCACTTCATTTAAATACGTTGTTTAGTTTGCCCTTTTGCCTTTGTAAATATTATCTAAACAAATTTAAACGGAGCATTTATTGACCAATTTCATTGTTTAAATTACGGTGGTGAATTATTTTATGTAACTGGGGTGAAATATGGACTTTTCTAATGAAGAGATAAATTTTTTTGCTGAGTTATTCAAGCCTAATAAAAAGTCACATGCGCACAACAGTCACGTTTTAACGTTACAAAGTTCAGTACCAGCCAATATTGCTCACTTACTTAGTAGCGCTAATTTAACCCTGCTCGCAGAGGTTGCACACTATCAGTTATGGTTTCCGTTGGACTTAAAAATTGATAGCGCCGGTATAATCAAACCTATTTTAAACGCCCCCGAAGTAATAGACACACAAGGCACACTGCGCAGTTGGCGCTGGAGTGAGCTAAATATTAAAAGCCAAGGGTTTAAAATTGAATCAATATCAAACACGGGGATGTTTTTAAAACCCCTCAGAAAAGGTAACCATTTAAATAAATCGCAGCACATGGAATTTATTTTGCCTAACAAACAAAGTATTTCGATGGAGATAGAACCCGTAAGACAAAGCACGCAAGGTATAGCTGCTAAAATAACACAAATTCATAGCGGTCAAGAGCAACTAAGAGCTTACCTATTTGAAGAACATAAACGTCAACATGCTAAATTATACGAGAATGGCCAATTAGTTGAGCAGCTAATTTAATAGGTGTTTACCCCCGCTATACTTGCATTTAGTTGGCTTTATTTAACCCCCTCTCAATGTTAACCTGTACTCTTATTAATAAATCATAAGGATATGACAATGCCAGGTGCTTTTGCGCACATCACAGCCGTTAATATTGCAACGCAAACCAAATCACTCGCTAAAATGGATATGCCTAAAAAGGCAAAACTTATTTTGAGCCAACGCCAAGCATACCTTGAACTAGGCTGTGTAGCCCCCGATTATCCTTACTTAGCAGTAGCGCAGCCTAGCCAAAATGCGTGGGCCGACCTAATGCACTATGAGCACACAGGCGATTTACTTAAAGCCATGATTGAATACTGCAAAACACTTGAAAGTGAAGCATTTGAAAAGTGCTTTGCTTGGTTATGCGGTTATATGGCCCATGTTGCTGCGGATATAACGGTGCATCCGGTTGTTGAATTAAAAGTAGGCCCGTATGAGCAAAATCAAACGGCGCACCGTGCCTGCGAAATGAACCAAGATGCATTTATTTGGCAGCGTTTAAATTTAGGTGAGTTAGGTTATGCTGACCGCGTGCAACAAAATATTGGATCTTGTACTAACAAAGACGATAATTTTGATACCGATATTGCAAAAATTTGGCAACATGCTTTATTAACGGTTCACCCAAGCTACGCTGCACAACACGCTCCTAACTTTAATTCATGGCATAACGGTTTTCAGCTTGTAGTAAATAATGTTGAAGAAAGCTATCGATTATTTGCCTGTGCACGCCATGTTGCTGCTGATTTAGGTTTGTTTTATCCTCGCCCAAACGAAGTAGACTCCACTTTTATTGAACAACTAAAAACGCCGCACGAGCCTATGCATTACAACGATATTTTTGACTTTGCCGTTAGCAATATTCAGCACTACATAACCGTTATTGCCAATGCCGTATTTTTAGATACTAATTGCAGTGCAATTAAAAATTGGAACCTAGATACAGGCTACGATGAACAAAACACGCTGACGGTTTGGAGCAAATAAAATGAAACACTTACTTTGTATAAGCCTCATAGTATTACTTAGCGGTTGCTACACTTCAAAAAATAACAATCCAGAAGTGATGGCCGACTTAGCCTCGCAATTAAAAGATATTGCTACAGCCGTTGATGGCACATTAAAATTTAGTGAAACACCCTATTCAACAACTGATGAGTTATTAAAAGCTGCTGTTAATAACGATTTAAGCAAACTTGCACCCTTTGGGGAATACACGCTTATCGTGAACATACAAGATGATAACGCAGTGCTACTCTTATGTGATGCCAATACGGCTTTAATTGAAGATGCAGGCTGTACTGCTCAATCAGATATACAGCATTGGGGAGCTGAGGCTATTCATCAGTGCGAAATAACCATAAACGCCCAACAGCTCTGTAATTAGGTAATAAAACCCAGCTAGTTTTATAGAACATACATACCTTAGGTGTATATGTTCTATATAGTGCCCACTAAATACATTTAAAGTTGAGCCGTCATCTCTTTAGGGTTAAACACTAAGCCATGGCGACTAACATGTTCTGCAAAATTTTCGGCTGGCATTGGTTTAGCAAAGTAAAAGCCCTGAAATTCTTTACACCCCATTTGCGTCATTATTGCTACTTGCTCTTGGGTTTCTACTCCTTCGGCTACACACTTAATATCAAGCTCTTCACACATAACGTGCACCGCTTTAACTAAACTTTTTTGACGCGTAGAGCTCGTTACTTGGCTTATTAATGAGCGATCTAACTTGAGCTTGTTAATAGGGTAATCGGCAAGGCGTGCAATATTAGAATAACCCACCCCAAAATCATCGACCGAAATAGTAAAACCCCACGATTGCAGCGTTTGCATAAGCTTTAGCGAATGCGCTTGGTTTGCCTCAAGAGAGGTTTCAGTCAGTTCTAACTCTATTTGAGGTGGCTTTACGTTAAAGTCGGCAAGGTATTTAACCAGTTTTGACATAAAATCGGTTTGGCTAAAATCAATTAGAGATATATTTATTGCCACCGGCACACTCGGTAAACCCGCCTTGGTCCAATCGGCAATTTGAGCGCACACCTTTTGAATAATCAGGTCGGTTAGCCGACTAACCATTCTGTATTCTTCGGCAATAGGAATAAATACCACTGGCGACACATTACCCAGTATTGGACTGTTCCAACGCGCTAAGGCTTCAAGCCCTATACATTGACCCGTTGCATCTACTTTAGGTTGATAGTGCACCGACAAATCGCCTTGTTGAAGCGCTTCATCTAATAACATTGAAATTTCGTATTTTTCGATAAAAGCGTGTGATTGTTTTTCGTTATAACCACTTAGAGGCATATTACAATTTGCTAGTTTAAGTGCTTCGCATGCATTGCTAAGTACTGTTGTGCTGTTTTTTCCATGATCAGGATACTTTGCAAAACCAAATAAAAACGATTGCTGACACTTAGTGCCAAATACATTATATGTTCTATCTAATGTATTTTTTATTTGCATTAATAGCTTATCTTCAAGCTCGCTTTGCGAGTTTGTCCCAATTATAAAAGCAAGCTTTCCTACTCCTATATGAGCACACAAAAGGGGCCCATCTGGCATCGCTTTTAAACGCTTGTACGCGTTAATAAGTAATGCTTGAGAGTCGGCTTTAGTGAGCTTCAAATTTAAGTATTCACTATTTGCACTTTGCGCAACAACGATATAAAAACCTTTTTGGTATTTGCTTGTTAATCTGTCGCATTGCAGCTCAAACCATTCTCTATTAGGTAGTTTGGTTTGCGAGTCTCTAAAGCGTAAACGTTTATTTTCTTGTTCCATCATCGATAAATTTTGTTTAATGAGCTGCTCTTGCGTGCAATCGTAAAAGTCGTATACACGGTAGTTTGTACTCATTGTTATTTGCTGATAACTGGCTTTAAAATAACTTTTTTTGTACTTCACAGTTTTATTTTGAGCATTAGAGTCGTCAAAGACTAAGGCAGGAAATAAATGAGAAAGATTAACGCTTCCTTCTTTTAATTCTTTTTTTATACCAAACATATCAATAGCATGTTGATTAAAATCAGTAATGACAAGATTTTCGTCAACAATAATTTTGGCTTTATTTGATTCGGTGAACAGGCTTCGATAAAGCTCATTTTTATCTTTAAGGTGTGTATTAGCGCTTATCATTGTTTTGTTTAAACGCTTAGCAGCCACAATTGTGCGCGCCACAGCAAGGGGAATACAAATGTTAAAAAATAAAAATATAAGCCCTGTAATGTATAAGTCAGCGTCGGGAAGTTGTTGAGCTATGCCCGTTAAACCCGAGACATCAACGTTATTGATGATCATATAAAACGGCGCAATATTTAATACGCCATAAGCAAGGGCTGTTCTATAACCAAGTAGCATAAGTGCTATTATCGGGCAGGAATACATATACATAGAACCCACTTTAGCAAGTTCTAGATCTGTTAAAAATAAGTTCATTGACACGCTAGCAGCTACAATGGCTATTAAAAGTGCATGAGCGCTAAAGTGATAAAAACGCTTACTTGCTATAAGTAAACCACATGCAGTAGCAAGAAAGCTGCTTGTTAATACAACAATATAAATTAAGTTAAATTCAATAGCGCTTGTGTACGTGTGGCACGCCACAGCAAAACATAACACCATTACTAACGATAGAATAATGCGCAGTGCACTTATTCGCCAATTAGCAACCTGATCAGGGGCTGAATAGTGATCGTTTAATAAAAAGAACCTATTGAAAAAATGCATAATAAACAACAGTTAAAGCTCATTCTTCTATTAGACATTGATAACTTGTTAAAATCAATCTAATGAATGTAATTTCTATTTACATAGTTCTATAAAATAGACAGGTGTAAACCTACTTGTTAGCCGTTAAACAATCATTTTTCGAGTGTTTTTACAGTTATCTTCTTTAAGAGCGAAACCACTGCATCCTAAAAATTCACCGTGCTTAGATTTACGTTTACGCATTTCGCGACCACACTTTTCACAAATTGGATGCTGCGTTTTACACTCTGTATTCACACATTGTGAATACGTGCTTTTATCAACCGAGGGGCTACTACAGCTTTTACACACTCGTAGTTTAGTTTCACAAATCTGCGTATTAGTACAGCTATAATAATCACCATACTGACCCGTTTTTGGCACAATTAATCCGTCGCTGCACGTATTACACTCTCTTTGCTTTAGTTGCGACTTGTTAAACAACGTGGAGCCGATTTGAATAGGATAATCGTCATTTACTAGTTCTTTTACAAACGCTGAGCATGCATAAGGGTCTGCAATTAAATACGCTTTATGTTTAGCGCGCGTAATACCTACATAAAGCAAACGCCTTTCTTCTGAGTGAGTGAATTCATCTTGCTCTGGTAATAACGACTCCACCAGCACATTATTTTGATTATCGCTAGGAAACCCTAATTTACCTTGTTCAAAACCAATGATAATACAGTAATCGGCTTCAAGCCCTTTGGCACTATGCAATGTCCAAAAATAAAGAGTGTTTGTATGCTTTTTATCTTTTAAATGCTGCTGCACGCTATTTAACATGTATCTATATCGACTAAGTATGGCAATGCTCGCTGATGCATCATTTTTTTGAATAGTGCTTATGCTCTGTTGTACTTTTATTTCTATCGATTTAGTACCTTGGTATAAATCGTCTAATAAAATAACTTGTGAAGTGGCTACTTGTGTATGTGTGCTGATCTGCTTTTTATATTGCTCAGGGTTTTGCATTACAAAACGCCCTGCTACATCACTAATACTATTGTTATATCTAAATGTTTTTTGCAGCATAGTAAGAGAGTGGCTGCCCACTAATTCATTAAAGCGTGTAGTAAGCGCTAAATTACCACCCGAGAACCGATAAATTGCTTGCCAGTCATCACCAACAGCAGTAAATCGTATTCCTTTGCCATGTTTTAATATGGCATTTATGAAAGCCATGCGCGCGCTTGATATATCTTGAAACTCATCAACTAAAATGTGGCTCCATGGAATATTAAAATCTCCGCTTACTATCGCCTTTGTTGCTTGAATAATCATGTCGTCAAAATCAATGGTACTTTGCGCGTTTAGTTCATTTATATAAGCATCATGAATTTGCACTAACAAGTTTGCATATTGCTGGTAATTTTTAATACCACTTTGCTTAATGCGCTGTTCTATTTGCTTATTACTTAGTTGCTCCACTCGAATAGCTTGTAAACATTTTATGTACTTATCAATCACTTGCTGTAACTGCCCTGAGTTATTTAAAGTATGAAATATTTCGTCGTTACTTAAAGGTGTTAATTCAACATTATGCTGCTTTAATTGCTTTGCGAGGGTTTGCTCTAGCTTTCCTTCTACCCAGTTGTAATGAAAGGTCTCGAGTAAGGTGGTGCCATTTTGTTTATGCAGTTTGCGCTTAAATGCAACTTGCTCGTTATAATGTTTTTTATCTATATCGGCACGTGTATTCCCTTGCCTATCAATGCCAAAGTGCTCTAGGTAAATATCATATTGAGGTATATAAAAGTCTGGTTGGTATTGCCCACTTCGCTCTGCGCCTTGGCTAAAGTGATAATTCACCTCATAACTGTGCGGTACGCAATTCAAATGTAGCCAGTTTGAAATAAGCACTTCCTGATAACTTTTTACTTTATGACCCGCAAGGCTACGGTATTCGTTATCGCGTACGTACCGCTCGTACTGTGCATTATCTTTAAAGCTAAATATATCAATCGGCTCATGGAGTAAATCTAAAAATGCTTTTAAAAACTGTGGTTCGGTTTGTATTTTTTTACTTACCCACCCAGTTAACCAACTATTTAATTGAACTGGGTCAGTTGCAAATTTTGATAATTCGATTGGCTTTTTAGCACTTTGTAGTAATTTAAGCCCAAGCGCATGAAACGTTAAAATAGTGGGTGCTTTGGTATGCAATTTTGCATGCGTGGCGCGTTTAATAAAGCGCTCTTTAAGCTCATTTGCTGCTGTTTTATTATAGGCCAGCACCAAAATTTGCTCAGGCTTAGCAATATTGCATGCTATTAAATCTAAAGACTTTGCTACCATCACAGATGTTTTACCTGTGCCTGCTGCCGCTAATACTAAATTTTTATCGTTATCGCGTATTACCGCTAAGCGCTGCTCTGTTGTTAATGGATTTGACTCTACTTGATTAAAAAAGTCATTTTTAAGAGTTAGTTGTTTTTTTTCATATTTATGGCGCAACTGTGCAATTGCATCGTGAGTATTGGGTGTGGTGCTTAGTATATTTAAAAATTTAATACTACTTGGCGATAAGTGTTGTTGCCACACACTTGTACTTTTAGCGTACTGCTTGGTAAGCAAAAACACATCATTATTAAGTGTTTTTATGGAACTATCACGTAAAAACTCATCTAAAGCATAGCGCTTGAGCGAAATCTTTGCGTTATTTACCTTTTGCTCAAGCAGGGCTGAAAACCGCGTGTTAAGGGCAGTATTTAAAGCGTTCGCTTGTGATTTGTTTAAAAAGCTAATTGATGTATTGCTACTGTCGCACAAATTAATTTTGGCGCTAAATAAACGGTTTTTAAGTATTGAGTAATTATAAAAGTCTTTAATTAAAAATGTCCGTGCGGGAGCACTTCTAAAATGCACAACAAGGCGCTCTTGTTCAATAGTTACGTGTTTAATACGGGTAAAAAAACGGCCTAGCCAACTTGGAGTAGCAATATACTGCGCCATAATACTCAATATGAAGATATGCTTTACCTTAATTGTAACATACTCTTTTGTAATACATTTAGCGCTAAATCGATGCTTACTTAGTAAACAATTTAATTGGTAAGTTAGTTTTTAAATCTGGTGATTAACGTTTTATTTACACTCGTTAACAAATTTAAACATTTATAGATAGCTTGTTGTGTAACAATGCACATATACAAACTTACACTTCATATAATTGTTAGGTATATTCCCAATTAAACAATTATTTACAGCCTAATTAAGTGGTTTAAAGGAGCTAACATGCTTAAAAAATGCATTACCACAACGGCTTTAATTTTAGCATTATGCGCTTGCACGTCAGAAACAGAGTCGGATTTAGTAAAAACACAAGGTATTTGGGCAGGTTTTGAACTAGTTTCTGACGGTAACCGCACGCGTGTTAACGCAGAACTAAATGCAGGCGATGCTAATGGCTCTAACATTGTTTTAAGCGATAGCGACTCATTACAAGCTGTTGTTAATAGCACTGCTATTGTACTTACAAAAGATACCGACTTTTTAGACGTTGATTACCAAGCGTATATAAATGCCACTGACGATAACCAACAGTTTGATATAAAATTTAAACGGGATGATGGCATAAATGCTAATTCGAGCGTGGAGTTGCCTTTAAATTTTATTATTTTAACCCCGAGTAACAATCAAAATTTTGATATTAATAGTCCCCTTACAGTTCAGCTAGATGGCACTGATCCTAATAGTACTAGCCAAGTAGAACTTAGCAGTAGCTGCACTAACAATAATAATGAAACACTTTTACAATCAACGCTTTTTGCGCTTAACACTTCGCGCCTTGAAATAGATCTGCAAAGTTTAGATATGTTTAGCAGCTCGCAAGTAGATCAAGGTAAAACGTGTGATTTAACAATTAGTGTGAAACGCGATCGATTCGGTAGTATTTCGGGTGAATACGCAAACCAAAGCTATATTAAATCCCAGCAATCGCGCGCTATAAAAAATATGACTTTAACGTTTTAATTTGCACGCTAATTTACTCAGCGTTAAGCTACGCCTTTATTAAGTAACTCTACCAATTGTAATTGCCCTCCTTATTTATAGGAGAGCTAATAACAATTGATATAAAGGTTTATTATGACTAACAGCACATACCCTATTGGCACACCTGGACAAAAATGGAATAACAGCGATAAAGCCCAGTGGTTAGCACGCCAAAACATTAAACGCAGTTACCAAAACGAAGTCGTAACGCTAATTAATGACCTTAAGAGCACCTTAGATATAGAGCAATACGGCGAGCTTAATTACACCGCTGGCACTTACCCATTATATATATTAAAAACGCCTAACTTTAATGCTAATAAACCAACTGTTTTAATCACCGGTGGTGTACATGGCTACGAAACCAGTGGCGTACATGGCGCACTTAGGTTTGCTAAGACATCGGCTATGCAATATTGCGAACAGTTTAATATTATTGTTGCACCCTGCATTAGCCCTTGGGGATATGAGACTATAAACCGCTGGAACCCAGATGCTATTGATCCTAATCGCTCATTTTACGAGGGAAGCCCAGCTCAAGAATCAGCCGCTATTATGGCGTTTGTAAAATCATTAGGTACTGACTTAATCGCTCATATTGATTTACACGAAACAACAGATAGTGATAACAGTGAATTTAGACCCGCACTCGCTGCGCGTGAAGGCACTACAAATACTAACTGGAACATACCTGACGGGTTTTATTTAGTTGCAGATACCAAAAAGCCTGAGCCGGAGTTTCAAAAAGTCATTATAGAAAGCGTTGCAAAGGTAACTCATATTGCACCGAGCGATGAAAATAACCAGCTAATAGGCGTACCTCAAGAGCAATTTGGCGTGATTAACTATGCAGCACGCGATTTAGGTTTATGTATGGGCTTTACTGATGCACCCTATGTAACCACTACCGAAGTGTACCCAGATAGCCCAACTGCCACCGATGAAGAATGTATTTTGGCACAAGTAGCCGTTATAACGAGCGCGCTAAATTACATTAAAACCTCTATATAAGATTAATCACCCCTTCAAATACGGGTATTCATTAAATTCGATACCCGTTAAAACAACTATGCACAAGTAACAACTTAACAACTTAACAACTTAACAACAAAAAATAACCCAAAAGAACTGGTTTTATTGAATTTAAAGGTATAAGGTTAGCCTTCCCTCAAATTCAAGGAGTATACATTGGGGTTTAAAAATAAATATGGACAGGTAAGCCTTTACACTGAAAATAACGTTGTTATCGCTCACTTTACGGGATACATCACCTCAGGGCTTCTTCGTGCGTTTAAAATTGAACTATGCGAAAAAATAAAGTCACTCAAAAATCAGCCTTGGGCCTATATTAGTGATTCTTTTGATGTTTTGGCTGCAACGCCTGAGGCAGAAAAAGAAATGATAGATATTAGCCATTTAATGAAAGCAAACAACTGCCTAAGTAGCGCGTTTGTACTCACATCAGCTATCGCTATAAATCAAATGAAGCGCATTTTAGAGTGTGCAAAAAGAAACGTTAATTTTAGTGAGTGCATATTTACCGATTTAGATAGCGCTAAACAGTTTATCTCTCACAACTTAAAAAGTAAGCAAGGCCAACTGATATAAAATAATTGACCTTGCTTTATCAATCTTAGTTTTTGTAAAACTGACTATCTTTGGTTATCGTAATGCTGGCGTTTTCTTGCGCTGTTACAATAAATTGTAACTTACTCACTTTACGCTCAATATCGTAACCATCGGCTGTTACAGTAACGGGGACTCTTTTCATCGTCCCAGGCTTTACAAGCGTAGCTCTCGGACTTGAGAGCGTTGCTCCTGGTAAACCCTCTATGGCAATACTGTAATGCAGTGCTTGCTGCGTTTTATTAATAATAGTAAGTGTATAAGGGTTTTCTACAAGGCCCTCGTAGTTCACTCTATAAAGCGCATTCCTATCGCGTAGTACTGAGGCTTCTATTGGTGTACGTTGCAGCATCCATGCAAACATAGAAATGATTAACAAAGCCGTTAATGCGCCGTACCCTACTAGTTTTAACCTAAATGGATTGGTTTTTTTACCTTCCATTTGTTTTTCACTCGCGTATTTAATTAAGCCTTTTTCGTAACCAAATTTCTCCATGGTATCGTCGCAGGCATCAATACATAAGCCACAGTTTATACATTCATATTGCAATCCATTTCGAATGTCTATTCCTGCAGGGCATACCTCTACACACAAGTTACAGTCTACACAGTCACCTAAGTTAAGCTCTTTTGGATCAGCTTTGCGTTTACGTGGCCCTCGGCTTTCACCTCGCTCGTTATCATATGTAACAAGCAACGTATCTTTATCAAACATAACAGCCTGAAAACGAGAATAAGGGCAAGCAATTGTGCACATTTTTTCGCGTAAAAACCCTGCATTGCCATAAGTACAAAAAGCGAATAAAAACACCCAAAAGCTCGTTATACCTGACCATTCAAACGTAAGCATTTCCATATACAAACTTTTTGCCGGAATAAAATATGCCATAAACGAGGTCGCAGTTAAAACTGAAATAATAATCCACGCACTGTGCTTAGTTATTTTTTTGCGCCAAGTGCTTAGCGTCCACTGTGATTTATCTAATTTCATTCGCTGATTTCGAGTGCCTTCTATGCGTTGCTCTACCCACGAAAACATGAGCATCCATATAGTTTGCGGGCACGTATAACCACACCAAACCCGACCAAGCCAGTTAGTTACAAAAAATAATGCAAAAGCCCCCACCATAAATAGCAGAGCTAAAATCATAAAATCTTGAGGAAGGAGTGTTAGACCAAAAATAGTAAAGGTTTGCGTTGCCACATCAAGCAGCACAGCTTGTTGTCCGTTATATTGGATCCACGGTATTGCAATAAAAGTTAGCATTAACAGCCAACCTAAATTACGGCGTATGCGCTGAAAAAAGCCTTTTTGCTCGCGGATATAAATTGGCCCTTCGGTGTTATAGGGCTTAATGATCATGTCTTCTTCTTTGATATCAAACTTCATAGTACTTGCTTCATAATGACGGGTATTAAGCAAGTACTTGCAACTTTCAGACCAAGCTGAAACTTTATTTACATCATTGATATTAAACAGTTTATTTCAACGCAATAAAATAAAATTCGCGACATTAAACGCGATTCGCGATATATCACGATTTTTTAGTGATTCCTAACTTTCGCATTTTTGAGCGTAGTGTACTCTCAGGTAAGCCCAACTTAACTGCTGCCCCTTTATCACCCGATATTTGCCAGTGCGATAACGCGAGAACAGAGGTTATATGCTGCTTTTGGGCCTCATCAAGCGTAAGTGAAGGGTTAATAACTACTTCACCACCCGCTTGCAAAGGCTGACTTAGCTGTAGTACAGCCTGATTAGATAAAATAGCTTCGCGTTCAAGTACATTTTGCAGCTCTCTAATATTGCCTGGCCAATTGTAGGCTTGCAGCTGCGTAATTGCTTTTTTACTTAGCCCTTTTAAATGTTTACCCAGTCGTTTATTTATCTGCGCAATTAAATTAGCGCATAAATAAGGAATATCCTCTTTTCGATCTTTAAGGGCGGGTACTTTTATAGGAAATACATTAAGCCGATAATACAAATCAATTCTAAACGTGCCTTTTTGTACCATTTCCCACAGGTCGCGGTTAGTCGCTGCAATCACTCTAATATTTACTTTTAGCGTATTGCTGCCACCCACACGTTCAAACTCTTGTTCTTGCAGGACTCTCAGTAATTTACTTTGCGCCTCAAGTGGAAGCTCTGCTATTTCATCTAAAAACAAGGTGCCTTTATCAGCAAGTTCAAAACGCCCTTTACGGCGTTCATTTGCACCTGTAAACGCGCCTTTTTCATGGCCAAAAAGTTCCGATTCTAGCAAACTTGGGGTAAATGCGGCGCAATTTACTTTTATAAAGGCTTGTTCGCTACGCTTGCTTAGTCGATACAAATTACGAGCGACTAATTCTTTACCCGTGCCATTTTCGCCAAGTATAAGCACTGTGCTGTCGGTTTCACTTACCAGTTTTATTTGATCTAACATGGTTTGAAATATATGACTTTGTCCAACTAGCCCTGAGTCTTGCCAATCTTCGTTAAGTTCTGCAATTAAGTAGTTGTTTTCATCTTTGAGCTGCTCACTTAAATGATTTACTTGCTCAAGTGCCTCTTGCAAAGCATTTTGTGTTTGTTGTTGCAGTGATATATCGCGAAATACCGCTACAGCACCAATTAACTCATCATTTTTATAAACCGGTGTTGAGGTGTATTCCACTGCAAATGAGCTGCCGTCTTTACGCCAAAAAACTTCATTTTTAACTTCACGACGTTTGCCGTCAAACATGGTGCAATATATTTGGCATTCATCAGCGGGATAAGGTGTGCCATCAGCATGAGTATGGTGATGATATTGGTGTATTTTTTTACCTAATAGTTCGTCAGCGCACCAACCTGTCATGCGCTCAGCGGCAGGATTAACAAACACCGCATTACCCGACAGGTCAAAACCGTATATGCCCTCACCTACTGCGTTTAGCAATAATTTAGGATCGTTTAAAAATTGTTTTATCATAAATGTACCTCGCGAAATATCGCGAGCATTATGGCAATTTTATACATTAAGTGCACTCATTACTTAAAATGCACTTACGTGTAAATTAAAACGCTATAAATAGTGCTGAAATAGCGTTTTTACATCTATTTTTGCACCTAGCCTTGCGGCTATTAAGTAAAGTCCTGCAAGTTTTCGGTGAATAAATAGCGCATCAACGGGCGGTGTATGCCATTGCTGAGATTGCCCACTAAGAGCAAGCCCTGCATTTTTAATTTTGAGCGCTAGTTCGCTATTTTTAAAATCAAACTCCCCTTCTGCTCTCAGTGGCTCGCACGCCATTAAGAATAAATCAATGACGTTGTTTTTATACTCATCAACTAAGTCATTTTTAAAATAACCAATGTGTGAAGCCGCTCTAAGTACACCTTCTCTGTTGTTTTCACTACCCGCTTTAAATAAAGCTAAATAAGCGCGGCTAAGCTCGGTTGACATTTCTCGGGTGGCGCCAAAATCAAATAAAACAATTTTTTGTGTATCAAGCTGATAATGAAAATTGGCAAAATTAGGGTCGGTTTGAATTAATTTAAATTCAAACATTTCTTTAAAAAACAAATCAATCAGTTGCTCTGCAACAAAGCTTTTTTGACTATCAGGTAGCTTTGTAATGCTCTCAATAGGTTCTGCTTTTATATACTCCATAGTTAGCACTTGTTGTGTGCTGTGCTCTGGATATACGTTAGGCACTTTAAAGTGGGGATTAGTTGCTAATGCATTTTTATAACGTATTAAGTACTGAGCCTCACGTTTATAATCAGCCTCGGCTAATAACTGTGCCTTAGCCTCACCAATAAGTGGTTTAATATTAAGATCTTTTGGCAATAATCGAGAAATCGTTAATAAAGAAATAACGTTATCTACATCACTTACTACACTTTTTGCAATACCAGGGTATTGAATTTTAACAGCAAGCTGATCGCCATTTTCTTTATAAGCTAAATGAACTTGCCCTATAGAAGCCGCTGCAAAAGGTCTTAACTCAATATGAGAAAAACGCGCTAGCCACTCATCCCCCCATTGCTCTTTTAACACTTCAACAAGCTGCTTATGAGGCATTGGATTCGCGTCTGAGCGTAGTAAAGCAAGTAACTGAGCCAATTCAGGACTAAGTAAATCACCGGCATCCATTGAAAGTAATTGCCCGAGCTTCATTGCAGCGCCACGTAAATGTGATAGCTGTGTGGCTAGTTTTTCAATGTTTTTAGGTTGTAGTAGTAAGCTTTTATTGTCCCAACCTTTACCGGTTAGCGCGCTCTTAGCGCCATCAACTAACATGTTGGTAGCAACACCTGTTGCGAGTGAGCCTAATTTTGCAAAGCGAGAAAGCCGAGAAGTGGGAACAGTACGAGGAGCCGCCATAATATTAAAACCTAATTAGCCTGAAAGTCAGGCTAATTAATACGTATATTGTAAGTAGGTAGATCTACTTATAGACGAGGTACTAGCTTAATTGCACCTTCAACCACTTTCATATCAAGTGGAAGTTTACTGAGTAGCATCATTTTAGGGTCGTCCATATTTAATGTATAAACAGGGTTAACCGCTAAAAAAGCATTAATAACATCCATTGCTTGGCTATCAAGTGCACCTAAATTACCTTTGAAACCACCGGCATCAACACTCGAATCAAGTAATTTAATATTACGTAAAAATACCGCTTTTTTCTCACTGTCGTAAAATGGGCTGCCTTCAATTTGTAGCTTTAAACGCACTGGGTATTTAAGTGCGAATGCATTAATTTCAGCGCTTGAATCGGCACCAAGCACAACAACATCGCGGTTATCAGGTCCAATATTTACACTTAAGTCGTTTACATCAAACTGAACCGGCAAACCCATTAAGCTTACTTTTTCACTTAACTTTGGTAATTGCTTACCCAGTACAGACTCAACCTCAGAGTTAGTAAATGAATATACTGATATGCCTTGCGTGGTATTACAGGCAGTTAAAAATAACGCTGCAATAATAACTAAAATTCTCATGAGAACCCTTTTGTTTATAAATTAGTGGTACATAAAAAAGCCGCTATTAAAGCGGCTTATTAAAATAGTAACCAGCATATATTACGCTGGTTTTAGTGCATTAAGCTGCAAGTGTCGCTTTAAGTCGCGTTAGTGTGTCAGGTTCAACTGAACCAGCACTGAGCGCTAATAACTGTTTTAAATAATAGTTTAAATCAGCATGTTCGCCACGATGTTTGTCATCTAACATGGCTACTTGTTCTGCCATTCTAAGTGACTTATCACTTGAACTTACGTTCGCTAATATTTCCATGCGCGTAATAAGTTGATCCCTATTTAATGCTGTTTTAAGTGGTGCTTGATACTGACTTGGCAACGCTTCATTGTTTTCAAGTGCTGTAATTAACGCATCTAGATTAGCTTGCTCTGATTTGCTTGTAAGCAATGCAAGTTTATCGTCAATAGCTGCTAGTAGCTTAGTAACTTTTGGCGCTAACGATCTAAATTGCGTGTACCCTTTCACTTTTGTTTCTAGGTCGTGCAACTGTGCTCTTTGATTTACATCGCTAAGTGCTGCTTCAAGCTCAGCAAGTTCTGCAACTGCTTGTTTATCTGACTCATTTTGATCAAGTTTTTGCTGCTCAAATTCACTACTACGTTTAGTAAATGTTTCATCGTTAAATTGACGAAATTTTTGCCATAACGCATTTTCAGCTTTTAAACCTGCAAAACCAATTGTTTGCCATTGCTGCTGCATTTGCTTCAACTCTTGGCACGCAGCGGCTAAATCATCGCTTTGTGATAATTGCTGCGCTTTTTCTACTAATTCATTTTTAAGTAAGGCATTACTTTTATGAAATGCGTTTAATAAAGCCAGTACTTGTTGTTGCTCGCTTTTATAACGATCGTTTAGTGTACGGTATGTTTTAGGATCAACTTTACCTACACTGCGCCACGCTTTGTTTAAACGATTGTATTGGCTTTCATATTGTTTCCAATCAAAGTCATCCTCAGCCGTAGGCTGTAAATGAAGCGCGTGCATGTCGCTAATAATACTTTCGCGTTGTGCTTTTGAGGCCTCGCGTTGTACTTCTTGCTCTGCAAA
Organism: Pseudoalteromonas sp. 78C3; assembly: GCF_002836695.1. NCBI lineage: Bacteria > Pseudomonadati > Pseudomonadota > Gammaproteobacteria > Alteromonadales > Pseudoalteromonadaceae > Pseudoalteromonas > Pseudoalteromonas sp. 78C3. Next base: position 8,067 of record NZ_PJAV01000154.1, on the reverse strand, counting down.
GTAACTACGACAAGGTGCAAATAACAGCTCGATTTTTTCATCAAACTGCACGCCTTGTTGCTTTTCTTCATCTGTATCTAAACGACCTAACTCATTCCAACGTTTACGTAGTACTTTTACTTGCTCTGCGCGTTGTTGTGGGTCAGTACACTCTTCACTTACTAATGCACTTACTTCTTCTAATAAAGCTTCACGCTTTGGTGCTGCAGCGTATTTTTGCCAATCTTTAGCATCTGCAAGTTGCGCTTCAAGTTCCGCTTTTATATTTACAAGCGGCTGTTGATATTGCTCAGTGAGTGTATTAAATAACTCTTCAAACCCTTTAAACACGCCAAAGGCAACATTAAAACGACCTTCTTCAATTAGGCGTTTAACATCACGAGCTTTGCGTTTTGCTTGGCTTTGGTTTTTTTCAAGTGGCTTAACTAGCTCACTCATTGGTGCTAAAAATTGCTTTTTATGCGTATTTAACTGTGTTTTAAACGTACTTTGCAGTGCACCATCTAAAATATTTAAATGACTACGCGCTGCTTTAAAACCATTATTAAATTCAGTTAGAGTTGCATCGTATTGCGCTAAATCTTCTGCTGGCTTAATTTCGCATAATGCTGCAAAAGCGAGTTTGTACTCTTTAATAGCCGTTGTTAGCTCAGGTAACTTAGCAACTTGAGTAAATAGTTTTTCTAACTTGCTTACAGCCAGTTTAGATTGTGCATTCTTAGCAAGTTCTGTTTCGCTAATAGCTTGCTTAGCTTGCGCTACTTTTGCATCAAGCCAATCTTGCTGAATTTGCTCTGGTGTTTCAAGGCCTAGCTGTAAGGCGTTTTCAATTTCTTCACTTAACGCTTCAACAGTTGCAAGCGCTAGCAATTGGCGCTGTTGTAGCGCTAATTTTTGCTGCTCTTTGTCGTGTACCGCTTTTAGCTGTTCAATGTGTGCATCTAACTTAGTGGTAATCGAAATATATTTTTCGTCAAGAAGCTTAACACGCTCATCACTTAGCCATTTGAGCTCAAGTGCTTGCCACTGGGCCATTAATTCACCGGCTTGTGGATTTACAACACCAAAATCTGTTTTTTCACGTAAGGCATTTAACTTAGCTAAAATAACACGTGTTGCACTTTCAACCTGCAGTGGCATTTCAATTGCTAAACGCTCATTTTCAATATGCGTTTCAAGTGCTGCTTTTGCACCACCATTCGCATGCTTTAATAATGGCTTAATTAATTGATGAGTAATAACAAGTTCAACTAATTGAGTTTGTAGCTCTTCGCTACCTTCTTTAAATGCTTTTTCTACTAGTTTTGGATTTGCTAAACGTTTTAATAATTTAACGCGTACTTGCAGTTCTTTTTCTGCAAACGCTAACTTTTCGAGTGTTTTAACGGGTGCAAAACGCTCTATGTATTCGTTTTTAATTTGCGGTGTTAGTGCACTCTCGCTATTTAAAACAGCATTAGATATTTGAAGCTCTGCTATATCTTTTAATGCTTGATCTTGTTTATACGCTTTCCACCAAAGTGGTAACTCGTTTACTTTTTGTAGTGCTTTGCGGCGTATTTCAGCTGAACTATCTTCAAGTGCTAACGTGTTTAATATGGTTGCATCACGTTCAATGTCTAATTTTTCGATAGCATCAAGACGTACTTGTTGCTTAGGGTGTTTCCATTTCGGTGTAAAAAGGTGCTTAAAGATCATGTTCACTAAACCTAGCTATTTCGTTGTCTGATTTAAATTCTTTTTGTAGTTGAGCTTTTGTCTTTTGGATCATTTCACCATTAGCACCAATCGTAAATTGCTCGTTTGATTGAGCCACTTTTGCTTGATACAACATAACCAACTGCACTGTTTGTTGCTTTTGCTCGTCTGATAAAACGGTACCGTCTGGCCATTTGCCAGTTGATGCACCGTATTGTAAGCGTTCGAATAATTCGGGAGTAATATTTTGTACAAGATTGTCGATATTCATGTCATTTTTTCTTTTTTAGAGTCACTAAAACAATTCGGTTTATAAGATACCAAATACACCCTACGCCAATAGCCGCAGTATAAGCATACCACTGAAGCGTTTTTTCTTGCGGTTGTAAAAAGTACAAACAGAAAAAACCACCTAAAAATAAGATAAGCGCCAAAAAGGAGTGATTTATAAACATCTGCTTTTTTTTAATTCGCTGTTCGCGCTGAAGTTGCAAAACTTGCTCGTCGTTTAGCTCTGCAATGTTGCTTTCGCAATGCGGACATTGCTTATGTTTATCTGAAATTGATTTTGCACATTTTGGGCAACGAATAATCGCCATACTTCTCTCCATACTACGCATAAAAAAAGCGCCTTTCGGCGCCTTTATTGTACTTGTTTTATTTCTCGTTGTCTTTTTTGAATTCAAACCAATAACTAATTTTGGGGCGATAATTTTCTAAGTTGCCCACTAAGTTTAATTACTCTGCGTCTTTTGACTGCTTCTCTAAGCGTTTTTCCCAGAACGTGGCGTTTTTAATGCCTAATTTAACTGGATCAAATATGATTTTTCCGCCTTTTTTCTTCTGTTCTTCATAATCGCTCAAACATAACAAAGCAGGCTTAGCTACGAAGAAAATAGCTAAAATACCTAGTATGTTGATCCAGGCCATTAAGCCAACGCCAATATCACCAATAGTCCAGATATAACCTGAATTGTTTACCATGCCGTATGCAACCATAAACATAATCACAAACTTCACGATAACAAGCGGAATACTGCCTTTAAAATAACGATTTAAGTAAGCAATATTAGTCTCTGCAATAAAGTAATAAGCAAGTATTGTGGTAAAAGCAAAGAAGAACAATGCGATGCCAACAAATGCCTGCCCAAAGCTACCAAATACACTAAATAGAGCCATTTGCGTAAAGGCTGCTGAACCCACTTCAGTGGCTGCATCAACATTTTGAACAATAAATTGCCCTGCTGGTAACTCACCCACAATATTGTATTGCTGCGTTATTAAAATCATTAATGCTGTTGCAGTACACACAAAGATGGTATCAACGTAAACAGAGAAAGCTTGTACTAACCCCTGTTGAGCAGGGTGATCAACTTCTGCAGCGGCTGCTGCATGAGGCCCAGTACCTTGGCCTGCTTCATTAGAATATATACCGCGTTTAACGCCCCAACCAATAGCAGCACCAAAACCGGCCTGCGCAGTAAACGCATCACTAATAATTAAATAAAATATATCACCCACTTTATCTAAATTTAAAAATACTACGATTAGTGCCAATACTATGTAACCAAGCGCCATAAATGGCACTACTATTTGCGTAAAGTTCGCAATACGCTTTATTCCGCCGAAAATAATAAACGCCAAAACAATAAGGATAATTGCCAAAGCGACCAATTTAAAGCTGCCTACGTCACCAAAGCTAGTAGAAACCATATTGCCATCGCCAAACACTTGAGTAAACGCATTACCTACCGCATTTGCTTGTACGCCTGGCAGAAAAACACCACATGCAATAATTGCCGAAACAGCAAATAAAACAGCTAGCCATTTTTGCCCTAAACAACGGTCAAAATAATACGCTGGACCGCCACGATATTGCCCGTTTTCTTCTGTTTTATAAATTTGGCCTAAAGTAGATTCTGCATATGCGGTACTTGCACCTAGAAAAGCAACAACCCACATCCAAAAAATAGCACCTGGTCCACCAAAACCGATAGCTGCTGCAACACCTGCAATATTACCTACGCCAACTCGTCCAGACAACGATACTGCAAGGGCTTGAAAAGATGAGATACCTTTATCAGACGTGTTTGGACTAAATAATAACTTACACATTTCTTTAAAATGTCTAACTTGAGCAAATCGAGTTAATACTGAATAAAACAAGCCTGCGCCTAGGCATAAATAGATGAGTGCATTACTCCAAACAACATCATTAACAGCGCTTACAAAAGCTTCCATGGATATCCTCTATAGTTATATTTATTATTTTTAATTACGAGACTCTGCTTTAACTACTACGCAACATAAGTTTCACGAAATAAGGTTTTACCTCTCCCGTCCCGACTCATTATTTAATTAATCTTAACTTAAGTACCCCAACTTTGTTAACACTTAATTTTCAAAATATCTAATTATGTAGCTATTGCAAGGCACTGCATCAGCAGTATTTAAAGGAAAGTAGATTGATTTGTACCGATACGGTGATGATACGCGGCGAAGAAACGTTAAAAACGTTTTGGAATGAAGTTGCTATATGATTATTATTTTTTGTAAAAGGGGTTTTACTAAAAGCAAAAAGGGCATCAAAACTATTGATACCCTTCAAATAAATGTTTTATCTTAAATTATCAACAACATTAACAATTGCCGCTAACGTATCTTGACCAAATTGATACGAACGACGGCCTGACCAGCCATAGTCTGGATCAGGTAAATCGTTGTTGTCTTTAAATGGCATTTCAATTGTGTACGTTAATGCTTTGAATTCTTCAGCAGTAGCTGATGAACCTACCGTAAGGTTAGCTTTGCCGGGCTCATCTTTTGGATAGCCATGCTCATCTTGAAACTCTGGTGTAATAGTTAAAAGCGCAGCTTTAAAGCTATCTTCAAGGCCTTTAAGACGAGCATCATAACTTGGAATACCTTCACTGCCTGCCACAAAGTTATACGGAATAGCTTCATCGCCGTGTATATCTAAGTGCATATCTAAGCCAGCTTCGCGCATTTTATTTAGTACTAGGTAAACCTCAGGGCTATTTTCCATGCTTGGTGTCTGCCATTCACGGTTTAAGTTAACGCCTTTAGCATTAGTACGGAGATGTCCGCGTGCGCTGCCATCTGGATTCATATTTGGCACAACGTAAAACACTGCTTTTGATAGAAGCGCAGCTGCATGTGGGTCTTCGTCATCAAGAAGTTTGTGCAGTAGACCTTCAACATACCACTGCGCCATTGTTTCACCTGGATGTTGACGTGCTGTGATCCAGATGTTTTTCTTATCTTCACTTGGCTCACCAATTTTGAGCACACTCATATCGCGGCCATCAAGTGTTTCACCAAGCGTTATTAATTGGCAAGCGCCTTGGCTTTGTGCCCAAGACAATAAATCTAAATGGCGGTCGTAACTGTATGGCGCAAAGTAAGCAAAATACACGCTGCCGCACTCTGGTTCAATTTCAAAGCTTAATGTGCCATTTTCATAGCTTGATGGTACACGAAACCATGTTTGGCGGTCATATGATGCAACGGCTTGATACCCTTCCCAACCATCTGGGTAAGCTGATTTATCAAGCTCATTAATATTTAACTTATGCAATTGGTAAGGCGTTGTTTCAAGACGAAAGTGAAACCACTGATAAAATTCAGACTGGTGATCTTTATTAATTTCTAATTGAATATTTAAAGGATCGGTGGCTTCAATAACTTTGATATTACCACTGTCGAAATTGCTGCTGATTTTCATGAAAAAACCTTTAGGTTGAATAAGTTTATCTGCTTATTAATTCACAGAACTGACATTATTTTGTAAATAGTAAAACGAATGTGCATTTTCTTAATTAAAGCCTATCACAAGGCATACGCTTTAAAAATAATACACGACCAAAAAAGCCAGCAACATGCTGGCTTTTAAGTCACTGCAAATAAATTAGCGAGGTAAGCTTGGGAATGACACTTCGGCCATATCGCGCATACAACGAACTACTTGGCAGCTGTAACCAAACTCATTGTCGTACCATACATATAAAACAATACGGTTATCTTCAACAATCGTTGCTTGTGAATCAACAACACCTGCGTAACGGCTACCTACTAAATCGGTAGAAACAATTTCCGTTGATGCTGTGTAATCAATTTGGTCACGTAAGTCTGAATGAAGTGCAGTATCGCGTAAAAATGCGTTTAGCTCTTCAACTGATGTGCTTGTTGCTAAGTTAAGGTTCAAAATAGCTAGCGACACATTAGGTGTAGGTACGCGGATTGCGTTACCTGTTAATTTGCCTTCAAGCTCTGGTAATGCTTTTGAAACCGCTTTTGCAGCCCCTGTCTCAGTAATTACCATGTTAAGTGCTGCGGCACGGCCACGGCGCTCTGCTTTGTGGTAGTTATCAATAAGGTTTTGATCGTTCGTGTACGAGTGTACAGTTTCAACATGGCCATTATTAATACCAAACTTATCGTTTAGTGCTTTAAGCGTTGGTGTAATTGCATTGGTTGTACAGCTTGCTGCACAAACAATTTTATCTTCAGGTAAAATATCTTTGTTATTAACACCATATACGATGTTTTTGATATTACCTTTTGCAGGAGCTGTTAATAATACTTTTGCAGCGCCCTTACACTCTAGATGCTGGCCAAGGCCCGCTTCGTCTTTCCAAATACCGGTGTTATCAACAATTAATGCATTGTCGATACCATATTGAGTGTAATCAATTTCGCTAGGAGAGTTAGCGTAAATAACCTGAATGTAGCTACCGTTGGCTTTAATTGCGTTACGTTCTTTATCAATAGTGATTGAGCCATTGAACGGACCGTGAATTGAATCACGACGCAGTAAGCTTGCACGCTTTTCAAGATCACCCTCTTTACCGCCACGCACAACAATAGCGCGCAAACGTAAATCTGAATATGGACCTGATTTTTCAATTAATAAACGCGCTAGTAAACGACCAATACGACCAAAACCATACAATACAACATCGCGTGGTTCCTTCGCTGGTAAGTCAGCTATTTCTGCAAGTTCATCTTTTACAAATTCTTCTACTGAGCGGCCTTTTGCAGCTTCAGTGAACAAATAACTATATGCAAGCTTACCAATATCAATACGTGCAGAGTTTAATTCCATTTTGCTGATAGCTTCTAAAAATGGGAAGCTTTCACGCAAACGTAACTTAGTGCCTTCAAACTGAGCAACGGTTTTGTGAGATTTGATAATATCGATAGTACTGGCATTTACGAGAGGACGGCCATATACAGCGATTTCGATACCACGATTACGGTAAAGTTTACCAATGATTGGTTGCATGCTTTCTGCGTAATCTTGGCGCTCTTGCCAACTATTTGTGTATTCTAACTCGTGAGATGAGGTCATTTTATTTACCTAAGTTTATCATTTTGAACGGATAGCCTTTAAAAATGCACTATATTTTGAGAGTAATGCACTTCAGGCAGGGCTATTCTAATTTAATCTGAAGTTATTCTCTACTGTTAGGCGTTAAATGATTGCGTTAGAATAACAAGGTAGATATTCATTTGGGGTTAAGGGATGCTTAAAAAAGCAAGTGTACTATTAGGTTTGCTAACGTTGACAGGGTGTGAAGAGCCCTTGACACTCGCACAAGTGTGCAAAGAAACACCTGGCTTTTGTAGCGACTTAAACAAAGACAGCCACTGCAAGGATGAACGTTCTGATGTAATTATCAAACGTTACATAGAATACAAAGACCCTACTGATGAAAATAAATACCAATTACTCAAGGACTTTGAATCCTATAACCAATGTATAACTGTGGCTGCCAAAATTGAACATATTAAGTTAAAAGCTAAAAAAACGTCACGTATTGACGGTCAATTAACGAGCATTAAAGAAATGACTCGCTTATATCAAGATACCCAAAATACGAACCATCCAGGTTTGCTCTACTACCAATGGTCACGAAATAATAACCAAAACGCACTGACTAAATTATTGGCGATAGAAAATGACAAAAGTGTAACGCAAAGTGCCGAAATGCAATTTTTTTTAGCATCGTACTATATTAAGTTCGACGATGAAAAAACCATTGATTTGCTTTATAAAACTTTAGAGCTCAATAAAAAAGACAACGTACCGAATCCTGAAGTGTATACATCACTTATTAGTCTTTTTTATAAACATGATAAATTTAAGCATGCATATATATTTTCTAAAGTAGCGCAAATGTCGGGGATTGAAAATATTGACGTGTTTGAAATTGAGCAGCAATTAATAACGAGTGGTAAAAGCTTAGACAGCCTAGATGTACTTGCAGAGCAAACATTTCAGCAAATAATGGCAGGTGATTTTGTATCTCCTCGAGAGTTTTAATTTATAATCGCAAAAATAACCTA
>NZ_PJAV01000145.1:0-100773 GCF_002836695.1 Pseudoalteromonas sp. 78C3 | reverse complement strand
TTATTTATTCTCTAACCCTATCCTATTTGTACTATCTTTTTTTCTTATAATAGCGTACGGGAAAAGGGCTCAATTAATTTCAGCAATAATTGTATTTTGTGTTTCGTACAGGTTTGTCAATTATAAAATGAAGCTTGTTTTTATAATGATAGCTTGTTTTATTATTGCTGGCGTAACTTTTTTTATAAGTAATGATCCAAATAATATATCGGTTAGGCGCTTCGTGTATTCAATTGGACTATTATTTAATGGTGACTTTGAGTCAATTAATAAGTTAAGTGCAGGTCGGTTCGATGAAGTATTTGCGATTTTTTCTGAAATGGAAATTAGTGATTTTTTATTTGGTATGGGTAATGGTTATACATATGAACTAATGCTTAGCTCTGGGGAGATGAAAGATGTTACAAATGCCCACTTCACTCCTGTAGGTTTATTATCTAAATACGGAATATTTTATACATTATTTGTATATTACTTTTTTTTAAAACTACTATTTACTTCTAAGATTAAAGGCAGAGCTGATACTGACAAGGTGGTTTACCTTGCTGTGTTATTTCTTTTTTTAGAATCTTTTTTTTCTTATTCATTATTTGTTGTGTCGATAACTCCAATTTTAATTGGCTCGTTACTATCTTTCAAAGACATTAAGGAATAATAATTTGTTAATTGCTACATTATTTAAATTAGGTTTAACGAACCTCGCTCGACTTTTTATATATAAACTTAGTATAAAAATAGGCCTTAATAAATTGCAAAGGGTCACTAGTGAAATTAAGCAGGGTGACTTATTTACTCAGTATACAGGTTCTATATCATATACCCCGCTTAATGCTCAGTGGAACGGTAAACATGCTTACTGTGGAGTTGAAAAAGAAGATTTAGCGATTCCTAACTGGCATCAAAGCTGTTTAAATAGCGAATTAGCACCTTCTGATAAGCCTTGGTACTTAATTGGTGATTTTAATGACCAATTAGGTGACATCAAAGGAGTTTGGGAAGCATCGCGCTTTGATTGGGCTATCTGTTTCGCTCAGCAAGTAGAAACTGGTGATGAAAGCGCGTTAAAAAAAATAAACGCATGGTTAGTTGATTGGATTGAAAGTAACCCTACTTATTATGGGGTTAATTGGAAGTGTGGACAAGAGGCGTCAATAAGAGTGATGCATTTGGCTTTGGCTTCGCTGTTGCTTAAACAAACTAAAAACACGACCCCTGCATTATTGAGTTTAGTTAAAGCACATTTAAAACGCATTTCACCAACTATCATGTATGCAATTGCTCAAGACAACAACCATGGGACTTCTGAAGCAGCAGCACTTTATATTGGTGGTTCGTGGCTTGTATTAAATGGTGATAATGACGGTGTTAAATGGCAAAAACAAGGTTTAAAGTGGCTTGAAAACAGAGCTAATAAACTAATTGAAACAGACGGAAGTTTTAGTCAGTACTCAGTAAATTACCATAGAGTGATGCTCGATACTTATAGCTTGGCAGAAGCGTGGCGTCTAAAACACAACTTGACTCATTTTTCGAAGCTTTTATATGTAAAATTAGAAGCTGCTACCAAATGGTTATTTTATTTTACAGACTCTAAAACGGGAGACACTCCAAATCTTGGTGCTAACGATGGGGCGCGCTTAATTCCGTTAACAAATACTGATTATAGAGACTTTAGGCCGAGTGTTCAGCTTGCCAGCACATTGTTTGCTAATAAACTAACGTATAATTTTAGCGGTGATTTTAATGCTCCACTTGAATGGCTAGAATTAAAAATACCTAGTCAATGTGTAGCAAGCAAAGTTGCAAAAGACTTTACGCATGGTGGCTATGCTTATTTAAATACGACTAATGCCGCACTTTACTTTAACTATCCTATGTTTAAGTTTAGACCCAGCCAGTGTGACGCATTGCACATTGATTTTTGGTTGAATGGCCAAAATGTATTTCGAGATGGTGGTACATTTAGCTACAATGCTGGGCAAAAATACATTGATTATTATGGTGGAGTAAAAAGCCACAATACAATTGAATTTGATTCGCACGATCAAATGCCACGCTTGAGCCGCTTTTTATTAGGTAATTGGTTAAAAACCACTCTTAAAAAGGAGCTCGCAGTTTCAGGTAGTGAGCAGCAGATTAGTGCAGGCTATGAGGATAGATTTGATTGCAAACATACACGTGCAATTATCTTAAAGCCAAATTTGCTTATTATAGAAGATATTGTAAGTGGGTTTAAGCAAAAGGCAGTACTGCGTTTTAGGCTTATCCCAGTTGATTGGAAGTTAGTTGGAAGTAGCCTTGTTAGTGAGTTTTGCACAATTAATATTTCAGCAAATATTAGTATAATGCGCATTGAACTAACGACCGGTTTTGAATCCCGTTATTACCACCAAGAATCTGAAATACCAGTACTCGAAATAGAAGTTGCCGAGCCTGGAATACTGACTACGGAAGTAAAATTTTAATTATGAATGCTTTATATTTTCACCAACACTTTTCTACACCTAGCGGCTCTACAGGTATTCGTTCATATGAAATGGCGCAGCGATTATTAAAACATGGACACCAAGTGACTATGGTTTGCGGCAGCTATGGAGGGGGAGAAACAGGCTTAACCCCAAATTTTATAAAAGGTCGCAGAGAAGGCGTGGTAGATGGAATTCATATAATTGAATTTGATTTAGCTTATTCTAATACAGATGGCTTAATGAAACGTGCCTGTACATTTTTAAAGTTTGCAGTTAAGAGTATCGGTATTGCGCTAACGTATAAATATGACGTGCTTTTTGCAACTACAACCCCTTTAACTGCTGGAATACCTGGCATATTTGCGCGCTGGTTACGAGGCAAACCTTTCGTATTTGAGGTTCGGGACTTGTGGCCTGAATTACCAAAAGAGATGGGCGTAATAAAAAACCCTTTAGTATTAGCTGCAATGTCTATGCTTGAGTGGTGTTCGTATCGATCTGCTCATCGCTGTATAGGATTGTCTCCTGGTATTGTTGAAGGTATTAAAAAACGCGGTGTGAAAGCAAGTAAAATTGAAATTGTCCCAAATGGATGTGATTTAACTATATTTGCTGATGATGTTACTCCTTGGCGGCCTGAAGGAGTAGAGGATAAAGATTTAATGGCTGTATTTACTGGCACCCATGGGCAGGCTAATGGCTTAGACGCAGCATTAGATGCAGCAGCTGAACTAAAAAAACGTGATCGTAATGATATTAAATTAGTTTTTGTTGGCCAAGGCAAGTTGAAAGAGAGCCTACAGGCTAGGGCTAAGCTAGAGGGTTTGGATAACGTTATATTTCACCCTCCTGTTAATAAAAGCAAACTGGCCGAGCTAATGAAAGGAGCTGATATAGGCTTACAGTTATTAGCGAATATCCCTGCTTTTTATTACGGGACATCGCCAAACAAGTTTTTTGATTATATTTCAGCGGGCTTACCTGTCCTTAATAATTACCCAGGTTGGTTAGCCGGTATGATTAAAGATAATAATTGCGGTTATGCAATTGAACCAGATAACGCAATAGCATTTGCTGACGCGTTAGAAAGTGCAGCAAATAATAAAGAATTATTACCTGAAATGGGTGAAAGAGCTCAAGCTTTGGCTAAGCGTGATTTTAATCGCCATAACTTAGCCGATAAATGGGTAACTTGGGTTACTGGGGTTAAAAAATGAAACGCTTTTTTGATTTTATAATGGCTATGGGCGCATTACTTACTTTGTTACCAGTAATAATTGTAGTTGCTGTACTCATTCGTTTTAAATTAGGTTCGCCTATTTTATTTACTCAAAATCGCCCTGGTTTGAATGGCAATGTATTTAAAATGATGAAGTTTAGAAGCATGCTTGATGGTAAAGATAAGCATGGCAACTTGCTACCTGATGATGAGCGTATGACAAAATTTGGCACATTTTTACGCTCTACCAGTTTAGACGAACTCCCAGGCTTATTTAATGTATTTAAAGGTGATATGAGTTTAGTAGGTCCTAGGCCTTTATTAGTGCAGTATTTACCTCTTTATAACACTGAGCAAGCGCGCCGACATAATGTGCGCCCAGGTATAACTGGCTGGGCTCAAGTAAATGGGCGCAACGCTATTAGTTGGGAGCAAAAATTTAAACTTGATGTTTGGTATGTTGATAACCAAAGCTTTTTTCTCGACTTAAAAATTTTATTACTTACCGTAAAAAAGGTGTTTGTACGCGAAGGCATCAACGCTGACGGCCATGTAACTATTGAGCCATTTAAAGGCTCTAGTAATGACTAAAAGGCTGGTTATAGTTGGCGCAAGCGGCCACGGTAAGGTAATTGCCGATATTGCCGAGCAGCTTGGTTTTATTGTTAACTTTTATGATGATGCCTACCCAAGTAAAACTTACATTGAACATTGGCCTATACATGGTACTTGTGCCGACTTAATAGCGTTAAACAATACAAGCACAACCTCTAGTGACGTTGTTGTTGCTATTGGTAATAACAATATTCGCCAGCAAAAAATACAGTTGTTACAGCAAAATAATTTTAATTTAATAACATTAATTCACCCCACGGCTGTTATAAGCCAATACGCTACAATAGGGCAGGGAAGTGTCATTTTTGCTGGTGCTATTATTAATGCGTTTGCCAATATAGGCATTGGCTGCATAGTTAACACCTCAGCTATTATTGAGCACGACTGTGCTATTGGTGACTTTACTCATATTTGCCCTAATACTGCTTTGGCGGGTGGGGTTATTATTGGTAGTAAAAGTTGGGTTGGTATTGGTAGCCAAATTAAACAATTAATAGTAATTGGTGACAATTGTATGATTGGTGCGGGTAGTACTGTTATAAAAAATATACCGGATAACGTTACTGCATTTGGCTCTCCTGCAGTACCTAATAAATAAGACCCCTTTCTATATAAATTAATAGGAACATCATGTTAAATACCCCATTTTCTCCTTGGCCTAGCTTTACTCAAGACGAAGCCGATGCTGTAAGTCGTGTAATTTTATCGAATAAAGTAAACTATTGGACTGGTACAGAAGGCCGCGAGTTCGAAAAAGAATTTGCCGCATGGGCTGATAGTGAATACGCAATTGCTTTGGGTAATGGCACTTTAGCACTTGATTTAGCGCTTAAAGCTTTAAATGTAGGCGCTGGCGATGAAGTAATAACTACACCGCGTACTTTTTTAGCATCTGCGTCAAGCATTGTTACTGCTGGTGCAGCACCTGTATTTGCTGATGTTGATTTAAATAGCCAAGCAATTACGGCTACGAGTATAAAAGCAGTACTTACGCCTAAAACAAAAGCGGTTATTGTTGTGCATTTAGCGGGTATGCCTGCTGAAATGGATGACATAATGGCATTGAGTGAAGAACATGGCTTTTATGTAATAGAAGACTGTGCCCAAGCGCATGGTGCTAAATATAAAGGTAAGTCCGTTGGCAGTATCGGTCATGTTGGAGCTTGGAGCTTTTGCCAAGATAAAATAATGACCACCGGCGGCGAAGGCGGCATGGTAACCACTAACTCAAAAGAATTATGGTCAACTATGTGGAGCTATAAAGATCACGGTAAAAGCTTTGATGCTATTTATAACCGTGAGCACCCACCAGGATTTAGATGGTTGCACGAAAGCTTTGGCACCAACTGGCGTATGACAGAGATGCAAGCTGTGCTTGGTCGCATACAATTAACACGTATGAGTGATTGGACAGCAAAACGCCAAGCATACGGTGCTCAGCTAGACGAAGCCGCAAGTGGCTTTAGTAGTATTCGCTTAGTGTCAGTGCCAGAGCATAGCGAGCACGCAGAATATAAACATTATATGTTTGTTAAGCCTGAGCAATTAGCAAAAGGTTGGAACCGTGACCGTATTGTTAATGCGATTGTAGAGCGCGGTGTACCGTGTTTTCAGGGCAGTTGTTCTGAAGTTTATCTTGAAAACGCATTTGACAATACACCATGGCGCCCAGAAAAACGTTTACCTAATGCCGTAGAGCTAGGTGAAACTTCCATCATGTTTTTAGTACACCCAACGCTTACTGAAGCCGAAATAGCCAAAACAACTCAAGTAATCAAAGAAGTCTTTAGTCTCGCAACAAAATAGATTTGCATATAATTAGTTAAATAAAATGCCTAATAACAAGTAAAGAGGTCGCTACGCTTTATAAATTAAAGCTGTTTAGCGGCCTTTCATTTGTTCTTGTTTGCTGCTTTTTATGTTGTATATTATTTTGGCTGATAGCTGAAGATTACTCGCCATAACTATTATTTGTGAAACCTAGCACCTTAATTATAAAAGGAACTGTCAGTGGATAGCTTTATACGCTCTATTTTAAATGCATCTCGCGCTAAAAAACGCCTTATTACTTTGTTTATCGATACGCTATTTATTGTAATCGCTTTTTGGTTAGCCCTTATTGTAAGGCTTGATAGCTTTGAACCACTGCAGCGTTTAGATAATTGGCTTTTATTAGCGGTGTTGATACCTGTAAGCTTATATACATTTATAAGTTTAGGTTTGTATCGTGCAGTACTTAGATACATGAACTCTCAAGCCATATGGGCAATAGTATTAGGTACCATTATAACTACAGTTAGTTTGGTTTTAATTGCCTTTTTGATAGGTATAGATATACCCCGTACTATGCCGTTTATATTTGCTTGGCTGTGTTTACTAACCGTAGGTGGTGCCCGTGTATTGGTACGTGCGGTTATTGGCAAAATGACTACGAGTAAAAAAGAGTCTGTGATTATTTATGGAGCGGGCTCAGCAGGGCGACAACTAGCCACTGCTTTAGGTGCTGGCCCTGAGTATTTTGTTAGTGCATTTATTGACGACGATGTATCTAAACATGGCTCAATAATTCAGGGTATACCTGTTGTATGCTTTAAAGGTATTTACGAATTAATTAATAAACGTAAAGTTAGCAAAGTTTTATTAGCACTACCTAGTTCAACACGTGCCCGCCGTAAAGAAATACTAGCTCAATTAGAGCCATTAACAATTAAGGTACTTTCAATCCCCGGAATGGCTGATGTTGTAGAGGGCAAAGCTAAGCTTGCTGAAATAACAGAAGTGGGTGTAGAAGACTTACTAGGCCGTGACCCCGTAGCCCCTAAAATGGATTTAATGACGGCCAATATAACTAAAAAAGTAGTTATGGTAACTGGTGCAGGGGGCTCTATAGGTTCGGAGCTCTGTAGGCAAATAGTTAAACAACAACCCACTAAATTAATTTTATTTGAACAAAGTGAGTTTGCTTTATATTCAATAGAAAAAGAGCTTAACGAGTATATTTGTAATAATGCTTTAGAATTAGAGTTAATTCCTATAATGGGTTCTGTTCAACGCATTAACCGTCTTGAAACAGTAATGAAAACCTTTGGCGTGCATACAGTTTATCATGCAGCGGCTTATAAGCATGTACCGTTAGTTGAGCATAACGTTGTTGAAGGTGTACGTAATAATGTGTTTGGTACTTATTACTGTGCTAAAGCTGCAGTTAATGCTGGCGTTGAAAATTTTGTACTTATATCTACCGATAAAGCCGTTCGTCCTACTAATGTAATGGGGGCGACTAAACGTATGGCCGAATTAGTACTGCAGGGCTTAACGCAAGAGCAAGGTGTTAAGCACAAAACACGTTTTTGTATGGTTCGCTTTGGTAATGTACTTGGTTCTAGTGGCTCTGTTGTGCCGCTATTTCGCAGGCAAATAAAAGAGGGCGGCCCAATAACGCTTACACACCCTGATATAACACGCTTTTTTATGACGATTCCAGAAGCTGCTCAATTAGTAATACAAGCAGGCGCTATGGGTAAAGGCGGCGATGTGTTTGTACTTGATATGGGCGAACCAGTTAAAATTAAAGATCTTGCGACTAAAATGGTACGACTTTCTGGTTTTGAAGTTAAAAGCGACACTAATCCACATGGTGATATCGAGATTAAGTGTACGGGCTTGCGCCCAGGCGAAAAGCTTTATGAAGAACTGTTAATTGGTAATAACGTGGGTGAAACAACACACGAGCGCATAATGACAGCCAGTGAAGTAATGCTACCTTTAGCCGAGCTTAATGTGTTTATAGAAGCGTTAGATATTGCGTGTCATAACTTTGATCATGAAACAATTCGTCAATTGTTGCTAGATGCACCTACTGGTTTTAATCCAACTGATGGTATATGTGATTTGGTGTGGAATGCAAAAAAGGATCTAACCAAGGGAAACAAGCAGAATGTTGTAAATATTAATTAAGTTATTATTTTACACACTAAGTTGAGTGACATTGTATTTTAAAGTAACAAATAACGGTCAGGCTGAGTAAGGTTGTTGATAATAATTTATTCAATATTCTGATAAATTAAAGCTATGTATTTAGTTTTTATATTTAATGAAATTTAAAGCGTGAGTTTAGCTCGCGCTTTTTGCTTTTTGTAATAAAGCTATGTTTTTAAGATAATAGAGCTAACAAATATTAATTATATGTGCACTGCGCATTTAACATTTTAAAAGGAATAATTATGCCACGTAAATACTTTGGTACCGATGGAGTAAGAGGTAAGGTGGGTACTTTTCCTATCACGCCTGATTTTGCAATGAAATTAGGCTGGGCCGCGGGTACTGTTTTAGCCTCCAGTGGTACAAAAGAGATTCTAATAGGTAAAGATACACGTAACAGTGGTTATATGTTTGAGTCAGCCATAGAAGCAGGCCTTTCAGCTGCGGGTGTTAATGTTGCTTTTGTTGGCCCTATGCCTACCCCAGCAGTTGCTTATTTAGCATCAACCTTTAGAGCGGATGCAGGCGTTGTTATTAGTGCATCACATAATCCATATTACGATAATGGTATTAAGTTTTTTAATAATTCTGGTACGAAGTTAAACGATGAGCAAGAGCTTGAAATTGAAGCCTTACTTGAGCAAGCATTAAATAACAACGCAATGCAGTGTGTAAGCTCTGAGCGCTTGGGTAAAGCAAGACGCATAAACGATGCTGCTGGACGATACATTGAATTTTGCAAAGGCATATTCGCTAAAGATTTAACGCTTGAAGGTTTAAAAATTGTTGTCGATAGTGCTAACGGGGCTGCATATCACATAGCGCCTAATGTTTATGCAGAATTAGGTGCTGACGTTATTAGCATTAACGATAAACCAAATGGTTTAAATATAAATGAGCAATGTGGTGCTACACATCTAGATAGCCTTCAAGCAGCTGTACTTGAACATAAAGCGGACTTAGGTATTGCGCTTGATGGTGATGCTGACAGGTTAATGCTTGTTGATGATAGTGGCGCTGTGATTGACGGTGACCAAATACTTTATATTTTAGCTAAAGCAGCAAAGCTGCAAGGCAAAATGCAGGGTGGTGTTGTTGGTACACTAATGTCTAACCTCGGGTTAGAGCTAGCGCTTAAGAAAATGGATATACCATTCAAGCGCGCAAAAGTAGGTGATCGCTATGTTGTAGAGCAGCTTAAAAATACTGGTTGGAAACTTGGTGGTGAAGGTTCAGGCCATATTCTACATTTAGATTATGCAACCACAGGTGATGGAATTGTAGCCTCTTTATTGGTGTTAACAGCGCTTATTCAGCAAAAGCAATCATTAAAGAACTACGTAGCAGGTATGCAAAAATTACCTCAGGTGCTTCTTAATGTGCGTTTAACAAAAAATAATGCGAATGAAATTCTAAATACTGATTCGGTAAAACAAGCAGTAGCAGAAGCTGAAATAGTATTGGCAGATACTGGTCGTGTTTTACTACGTAAATCAGGCACTGAGCCATTGATCCGTGTCATGGTCGAGTCAACTGATTCTGTAGCATCACAAGAGCAAGCCGAGCATATAGCTAGTTCAATAAAAGCGTTATTGTAGAAGTATGTTTTTTGTCGGTGATGAATCACATTAGCGCGAAGTAAATTCGCATCGATAGGGTGTATATATTGTAGGTGAGGTTTTATACCCCGCTTTTTGTAGAGTTAAGTTACATAAGCGCGAAATAAATTCGCATCGATAGGGTGTGTATGTTGTAGGTGAGGTTTTATACCCCGCTTTTTGTAGAGTTAAATTAGATGAGCGCGAAGTAAATTCGCACCTACAGGATCCATATATTGTAGGTGAGGTTTTATACCTCGCTTTTGGTAAAGCTGAGTTAGATGAGCGCGAAGTAAATTCGCACCGATAGGGTGCATATATTGTAGGTGAGGTTTTATACCTCGCTTTTTGTAGAGTTAAATTAGATGAGCGCGAAGTAAATTCGCAACTACAGAGTATATATTGTAGGTGAGGTTTTACACCTCGCTTTTGGTAAAGTTAAGTTAGATGAGCGCGAAGTAAATTCGCACCTACAGGGTGTGTATGTTGTAGGTGAGGTTTTATACCTCGCTTTGGTAACGTTAAATTACATGAGCGCGAAGTAAATTCGCACCTACAGGGTATGTATATTGTAGGTGAGGTTTTATACCTCGCTTTTGGTAAAGTTAAGTTAGATGAGCGCGAAGTAAATGCGCACCTACAGGGTGCATATGTTGTAGGTGAGGTTTTATACCTCGCTTTTGGTAACGTTAGGTTACATGAGCGCGAAGTAAATTCGCATCGATAGGGTGTATATATTGTAGGTGAGGTTTTATACCTCGCTTTTGGTAAAGTTAAATTACATAAGTGCGAAGTAAATTCGCACCTACAGGATCCATATATTGTAGGTGAGGTTTTATACCTCGCTTTTGGTGAAGTTAGGCTGCATGAGCGCGAAGTAAATTCGCACCTACAGGATCCATATATTGTAGGTGAGGTTTTACACCTCGCTTTTGGTGAAGTTAGGTTGGCTGAGCGCGAAGTAAATTCGCATCGATAGGGTGTGTATATTGTAGGTGAGGTTTTATACCTCGCTTTTGGTAACGTTAGGTTAGATGAGCGCGAAGTAAATTCGCACCTACAGCGTGAATATATTGTAGGTGAGGTTTTATACCTCGCTTTTTGTAGAGTTAAGTTAGATGAGCGCGAAATAAATTCGCACCTACAGGGTGTTAAAAATTAGCAAATACACCTAATCTAGCAAACGTTTCCCCGTATACATCCTTTCCTTGATACAGCTCAGCTCCCCAACTTTTAGCACCCATTATTGGTTTACTCAACTTACGAGTGTATGCTGTTTGCAGTTCGTAACTTGTTTTATAGCCTTCGTTTTTATTTTCAAGCATACGAATAGTGGTATTTAAGCTTTCTATTTTACTTAATTGCCAATGCCAGTTTACGCTCATTGATTTAGCCGGAGTGTAGTCGGTGTAGTCGTGTTCATCACCCGCCCAGTGGCCAATTACGTTGCCTGAGTTACGGTTGCCATCTTGATATATACTATTTGCATACCAACTAGTTTGCCAGTTACTGTGCTCAAAACGTAAGCTGTGATTGTTAGCAACAAAAGGTAAATAAACACCAAAACTATAAGCGTTATTTCTACCACCACCTAATGTATCTTCAAGTGCTACCTCACCATAAAACTCGAACGGTAGCGCATAAATACTATTATTATAGGCGAATGTAATTGAGCCTAGTTGATCGCCAAGCTCAAAGTCAGCATCAACTTCCTCTGCATCTGATCTGGTTATATTATCTTTAGTACCGGGTTTGAAAAAGCCTTCTGCAAAGTCTTTTAGCGTAACACTACGCGGACCACCACCAAACTGCATTAAGCGGCTTAAGCCTATTGTTAAATTATCGGTAGCAGCAAAGCTGGTATGCAAACCAAATAGATAAGGTTTGCCTGGTTCAAATCTCCGATCAACACCATCAATACGGCCTGTTTTTAATATCCCACGTTGCTCTGTCATTTTACTAATAAACATATCGTAACGAATATTAAAGCTGGTTATTGGCTCTACATTACTAAGCGTTATAGAAGGCGTTGTTTTAGCTTGTGTGCTTAATAGCATGGCACTGTCGTTAAAAGGTGAGTACCAATGTTCGCGGTAACCTACATCTAACTGCGCGTATTTATTACCAAGGTAAAAAAAACTTTGTGTAGGTAATATTTCGTCTTCGTTGGCTATGCCTGCAACACTTACACCAAAGTAACGCCCGAAGTTAGCGTAAGCGCCGCCTTCAACAATTAAGTTGGTTTTAGTGGTTTGGCCGCGTTGGTTAGGCAGTGTTTTATCTTTTGTACCAGCAGCAAGCGTTACTTTTGCAAATGTACCCGCGTCGCTTTGAATGTAAGGGCTAAGTTGGTACGAAAGTGTTTGATATAGTTCTGGGTAAGTATGCCTTACTGTTTGCAGCACTCTATAAATATCGTGAGCTTTATAAGGCTTGCTCATAATATGTGTGTTTTTACTTACGGCTAAAAGTCGTTGTACTTGGTGCTCAAGTTCAGGGGCTTGATTTAAAGGTAAATAAGGTGACACGCCACCTTTAGCAACAGCATTTGCACTGATTGCCATCCCGATAAACAGTGATATTTTTTTGAGCATAATTATTCCGTTAGCAAAAATTTGTTTAAGTAAAAACGTTAACGCGAGGTTAGCAATAAATGCCTAAGTAAGGAAGAAAAAAGCGATATATTAGTGGTTAGTAATTGGCGTATATATATCGTAGGTGAGGTTTTTATACCTCGCTTTTGATAAAGTTAAGTTAGATGAGCGCGAAGTAAATGCGCACCTACAGGGTGTGTGCATGTTGTAGGTGAGGTTTTATTACCTCGCTTTTGGTAAAGTTAAATTACATAAGTGCGAAGTAAATTCGCACCTACAGAGTACATATATCGTAGGTGAGGTTTTATACCTCGCTTTTGGTGAAGTTAGGTTGGCTGAGCGCGAAGTAAATTCGCACCTACAGGGTACATATGTTGTAGGTGAGGTTGTATACCTCGCTTTTGATAAAGTTAAGTTAGATGAGCGCGAGGTAAATTCGCACCTACAGGAAGCATATGTTGTAGGTGAGGTTTTATACCTCGCTTTGGTAAAGTTAAGTTAGATGAGCGCGAAGTAAATTCGCACCTACAGGAAGCATATGCTGTAGGTGAGGTTTTATACCTCGCTTTTGATAAAGTTAAGTTAGATGAGCGCGAAGTAAATTCGCATCAATAGGGTGTGTATATGTTGTAGGTGAGGTTTTATACCTCACTTTTTATTTTATATAAATACAATCCCAGTAAGGGTATGAAGCAATTTTATCGACAATTTTAGCCCGCAAAGGATTAGCAATGATATATCTAGCATTGTTCAGTAAATCATTTTCATTTCTAATCATGTGATCATAGTAGTTACGTTGCCATAATTTATACATACCTAAATCGTCACGGGTTACTTTAGAACAACGGCCTTTAAATAACTTAATTACATCGGACAGCGTTTTTTTATTTCCTAATTGAATTAGCCAATGTATATGATTTGGCATAATTACAAATGCTATTGTTTTAGCTGCTTCTTGCGTTTCTATCTTTTTCATTTCTGTGATTATCAAACGATTAATATCCATAGAAATAAATATGTTTTCTCTTTTGTGCGCCACTAGTGTGATTGAGTAAAATCGATTTGTTAATGATACTCTGCCTTTTCGCAATAAATCTGAACGATACATTTTTCAGGCCTTCAGTACTTTTGTTTAAAGGTAGCAGAGGTTTCAAAATAAGAGAGCGCGAAGTAAAGTTAAGTTAGATGAGCGCGAAGTAAATTCGCACCTACAGGGTACATATATTGTAGGTGAGGTTTTATACCTCGCTTTTGGTAACGTTAGGTTAGATGATCGCGAAGTAAATTCGCACCTACAGGAAGCATATATTGTAGGTGAGGTTTTATACCTCGCTTTTGATAAAGTTAAGTTAGATGAGCGCGAAGTAAATTCGCACCTACAGGAAGCATATATTGTAGGTGAGGTTTTATACCTCGCTTTTGATAAAGTTAAGTTAGATGAGCGCGAAGTAAATTCGCACCTACAGGGTACATATATTGTAGGTGAGGTTTTATACCTCGCTTTTGGTAACGTTAGGTTAGATGATCGCGAAGTAAATTCGCACCTACAGGAGGCATATGTTGTAGGTGAGGTTTTATACCTCGCTTTGGTAAAGTTAAGTTAGATGAGCGTGAAGTAAATTCGCATCGATAGGGTGTGTATATGTTGTAGGTAAGGTTTTACATCTCATTTCTAAAGGTCTTATAAACAAAAACCCCGATGGTACATTGTACCATCGGGGTTTTTTAATCGTTTTAGTAAACCTAAACTTTAAATTCGTCTACCGACAAGCGAAGCTCTTCGGCCAGTTTTGCCACTTCTGAACTTGAAATATTAGTTTGGTTTGCGCCTTCGGCTGTTTGCTCTGCGATGGCTACAATCGACTCAAGGCGTTCGCTAATTTCTTGCGCTACTTGTTGTTGCTCAAGTGCGGCGGTCGAAATCTCTTCACTTACATCGTGAGCTTGCGAAACCGCAAATGTAATTGAATCAAGAGCGCTACTTGCTAGGTCTGTTTGCTCAACACACGATACCGCACGTTGCTTACCTTTACTCATAGCAGTTACTGCGGCTTCTGCGCCTGTTTGTAGAGACTCAATCATTGATTGTATCTCTTGGGTCGACTCTTGAGTTTTACTCGCAAGAGAGCGTACTTCATCTGCTACAACCGCAAAGCCACGGCCATATTCACCTGCACGCGCAGCTTCAATTGCGGCATTTAGTGCAAGTAGGTTAGTTTGATCCGCTATTCCGCGTATTACATCTAATATGCTGCCAATTGATGCGCTATCTTGATGCAGCTTATTAATTACTTGAGAGGCGTCGTCTACTTCACGTGCTAATTGCTCAATCGTTGCTTTGTTGTTATTCGAAATACCTTTAACACGCTCAGCTTCTTTATCAGCGTTTTTAATTTCGCTAAGTGCTTGTTGAGCGCTGTTGCTAACCGTTTGCGATGTACTGCTCATTTCGGTTGTTGCCGTTGCGGCTTGCTCAACTTGTGCTTGTTGGTTACGAATTGCTTGGCTTGATTCTGCGGTAATTGCAGATGTTTGTTCTGATGCTGCAGCTAGCTGAGTAGAGCGCGAAATAATGCCTTTAATTAGGCTGCGTAAGTTATCAATTAGGGTGTTACAACTTTTAGATAATTCGCCAAATTCGTCTTTAGCGCTGTCGTCTAAACGTTGTGTCATGTCGCCACTGGCAACAATATCTAAAATTCGGTTAACTTCAGCAAGTGGTTTAGTAATACGGCTAACAGTAATAATAGCAATCGCTACAGCTAAAAGAGTGGCTATAATCATACCAACCCACGTCCATAAGTTTGCTGAGTCTACGTCGCTGCGCACGCCTTGCTGTAATTTAAACGCAACGTCACTTGCTTGATTAACTAACTCATCAATTTGGTTAAGTGCCATTTTGGTGGCTTGCTCTGACTGTGCAAGCTCTGACTCTGTTAGCGTAATAGAGTCGATTAATCGTTTTTTGTTTGCAGCTAAACCACTACTACCTTTTATATTGTTTTCTAAAGTATCAACATTTTCTTTTAAGCTTGAGTATAAATCGCTGTGAGTTTGCTCTATAGCCGGTTTAATTAAGGCAATGGTACGCGTTACTTCTTCTAGGTAATAGGTTTGCTCGTTTTTAACAATGTCGAGAGTATTAAGCGTTTTAACGGTTAGCATATCAGTGCTGTTACTTACCACTGACATAAAGTTATTTTCTAAATTGTTTGCAGCTTGATAAGCACGAGGGTGGTTTTGCTCAAAGCCATCAATATCAATAATATCGAGTACCACAGAATTGGCATCTTCTGCACTTAGCTCTATATTTTCTAATTGTGCTTTTAATGTTTTGTTTAATGCTAGCTGTTTGCTTTTATCTTCTAATAAGCTTTCAACTGTGCTTAAAAAGCTTAAGTAGGTTTTTTCTACATTTTGGCTACTTTGATTAAGCGTTGCATCATTTTTTACTACGTCTTGAAGTTCGCGATGAAGGGTATTGAATAACTGCTTTTGCTCAAGAACTTGTTTTTTAATGGGGGCTAGTTCATTTGCAGAAGTAGTGTAAAAGCTCGCTTGAGCGGCTTTACTCATTAAAATAAATTCGGCTTGTAGTTCTGAGCTTTTATTCAGTGCTGGAAGTGATAGTTGGTTCACTTTTTGAGTAGAACGGTCAATATTTGCAATTTTTATTAAGGAGTTACCACCAATTATTAATAATAATAGTGTGATAAATATAAAACCACCCCAAATACGTTGGCTTACTGTCAGGTTCATAAGATTTCCACTCAAAAGTACTTCAATTAAGACTTATCGGCGTTTGTACCAATAAGTTAAGTAATTAAAATCAATTACTTTAACTAATTTTAACTATTAATTGATAAATCTAACAGATGTATTGTTTTTTTTCAGTTTATTTAGACGAAAGGTGGGATTTTTCTATAATTACTTTTTTAGTACTTAGCTCCATTAGGGTCATGGTGTTACCCCATACACAGCCTGTATCTAAGGCGTGAACCCGTGGATTACCTGTCCTACCTTCAAGCGCGGCCCAGTGGCCAAAAATAATATCGTGTTTAGTTTTAGCTATATTCGGATGGTTAAACCAAGGGGTTAGTGTTTGGCTATCGGTTATTGCACCCTTTGCATTAAGCTCGAGTTTGTTATCACTTGTTAAAAAGCGCATGCGGGTAAAATAGTTAACTATGTATCTAAACTTTGCAAAGTCATCAAGATTGCTTGACCACTCAATAGGGTGAGGCTGATACATGTGTTCAAAAAATGCTTTAGCATTGTGTGACTGATAACAGCTTTGTGCAAACTGTGCTTGTTTTAGCGCATAGTCAATAGACCAATCGGGGTTTAATCCGGCATGAGATATAAAGCAGTTATGTTTTATAAGCTCTAAGGCCAATGGTTGGGTTTGTAAAAAAGCGATGTAATGCGCTAATTTTGGGCTTTCAAATATTGGGTTTAGTTTATCTTTTGGGTTGGTAGGTTTGTTAAGAAAGTAGCAGGCAACCATGTGAAGGTCGTGATTGCCTAAAGTGATGGTCATGCTATTTTGATGTTGGTAAATATAGTCTAAGCAGGCTAGGGAGTCTGGCCCGCGAGCAACTATGTCGCCAACTAAATATAGGTGATCTTTACTTGGGTTAAAATCAACCCGTTGTATAAGGGTGTTAAATTCACTAAAACACCCTTGTAAATCACCTATCGCATAATCTGCCATCTAAGTGCTTAATGCAAAATGTTAGGGCAAGCCAAACGAAACACATTAATAGGCGCCTGAAACTCAGAGCCAAACTCGTTGCGTAACGTGTAATGGCCTTGCATAGTGCCTACAGGTGTATCTAAAATTGCACCGCTGGTGTATTTATAGCTTTCGCCTGGGCCAATATCTGGCATTTCGCCAACAACGCCTTCGCCTTCAACTTCTACTTGTTTGCCATTTGCGTCGGTAATTAACCAATAGCGGCTCAGTAATTTTGCACTGCATAAACTATGGTTTTTAATTGTTACCGAGTAAGCAAATACGTATTTTTCAAGCTCCGGTTGAGATTGACCTTCTACGTAAAATGTTTCTACAGATACCTTTACAGGCGATCCAATGTTACTGCTTGTTGTCATAAATCCAGTTAGCTATATCAATAAATTGTTGTAAAGATAAGCGCTCAGCACGCAGCGTTATATCAATGCCAATGCTAGTTAGTTCTTCTGCGGTAAGTAAGTTACCTAAACTATTACGTAGCGTTTTGCGGCGCTGGTTAAATGCTTCTAAACACACAGTGTTTAAAATTTTAACGCTTTTTGCTGTACGTTGCTCTGGCTTTTTAGGTATTAAACGAATAACAGCAGAGTCAACTTTTGGCGCTGGTTTAAAGCACTCAGGTGGTACTTCAACAACCGGCATTGCATTACAGTAATATTGAGTCATTACGCTTAAGCGGCCAAATGTTTTACTACCTGGGCCTGCTACCATGCGTTTTACTACTTCTTTTTGAAGCATAAAGTGCATGTGCTCAATATGATCTGAAAATTCAAAAAGGTGAAACAATAACGGTGTCGAAATATTGTAAGGTAAGTTACCAAACACTTTTAATTTTTTGTCATCGCGAACCAAGCTTGCAAAGTCAAACGTCATTGCATCGCCTTGGTTAACAGTTAATTTAGGACCCAAAAATGGGTGTTCAATTAATCGTTGTGCTAAGTCTTTATCTAATTCAACAACAGTTAAATGGCCGCTTAAGTCGGCTACTGGCTCAGTAATTGCGCCAAGGCCGGGGCCAATTTCTACTAAGTTGTCTTCTGGTTTAGGATCAATCGCAGAGACTATTTTATCGATGATAGATTCATCAAATAAAAAGTTTTGCCCAAAACGCTTACGAGCGCGGTGTCCTAAATGTACTTTATCGGTCATTGATTTTGTGCTTTTTCTTGGGCGAGCTTAATTGCTTCGCGGATCGCTAATTCAAAACTGCCAACGTCAGCTGTACCAGTCCCTGCTAAATCGAGAGCAGTACCGTGGTCAACTGAGGTGCGGATAAATGGTAAGCCAAGGGTAATATTTACCGATTTACCAAATCCTTTGTATTTTAGCACAGGTAATCCCTGATCGTGATACATAGCAAGTACTGCATCTGCTTCAGATAGGTATTTATGTTGAAATAAGGTATCGGCCGGTAGTGGGCCAATTAAATTCATCCCTTCGCTTCTAAGTATTTCAAGCGTTGGGGTGATTGTTTCTATTTCTTCACGGCCTAAATGGCCATCTTCACCTGCATGTGGGTTTAAGCCACACACTAAAATACGTGGTTTTTCTATCCCAAACTTAGTTTGTAGGTCGTGATTTAAAATACCCGCTACTTTAGTTAAGCGCTCAGGAGTAATGGCACGCGATACATACGCAAGTGGAATATGCGTGGTTACAAGTGCAACGCGTAAACCTTCAGTTGCAAGCATCATAACTACATCTGCAGTATTTGATTGCTGCGCAAAATACTCAGTGTGTCCGCTAAATGAAATGCCCGCTTTGTTAATAATGCCTTTGTGAACAGGGCCCGTAACAACAGCATCGAACGTGCCATCCATGTTTTTTTCACTTGCTATACGCAAGGTATCTAACACGTATTGGCCGTTACCGTCATTTAGTACGCCAAGCTCTACATCCGCACCTAAATCAACCTGATGAATATACAAGCTGCCAGCAGGTGCTGCGATGGCGGGTGCATTATCATCAAATTTAATTAAGTTTATTGTTAAGCCTAAATGTTTTGCACGCTCTTTTAATAGTTTGCCATCGGCAATCGCTATAAGTTGAACATCCCACGCTTGCTGAGCAAGCGTGAGTAGCAAATCTGGGCCAATACCAGCGGGTTCACCCGGTGTAATAGCAATTCTTAGGGTCATATTTATTGGTCTATAGGGAAAATTTCAACGTGAGCTTGCTCGCGCATTTCTTGCTGCCAGTTAAAACTTTCTTCCTTAAATTTACGGTTAAACAACATACCGTGAGCACGGTTACGTTTGGCTAGCTCAGTTTTATCAGCTACACGTTTACCAAGTAACTGCACAATATGCCAACCAAACTGTGTTCTAAACGGTTCGCTTATTTCGTCTTGCTTAAGAGAAAGCAATGTATCTTTAAACGCAGGTACGTAGGTAGTTGGATCTGTCCAATCGTACTCGCCACCTTTAAGTGCAGAGCCTGGATCTTCTGAGTACTCTTTAGCTAACTTTCCAAAGTCAGCAGTTCCTGCGCGTAAGTCTTTTGCAAAGCCAGCAAGCATAGAGCGTGCTTTTTCTTCACTTAAAATAATTGAAGGTTTAATTAGTATATGGCGTGAACGCACTTCAGTTGTTTCTACAACTTGTAGGCCACGAACATCTTGTACTTTAATGATATGAAAACCAGCACCAGAGCGAAGAGGGCCAACAATAGCGCCTTTCTTTTGGCCTTTTACTGCTTCAGCAAAAAGCGACGGCATTTCGTTAATGCCCATGTAACCAAGCTGTCCACCTTCAAGTGCTTTAGAGCCGCTTGATGATGAAATAGCAATACGCTTAAATTCTTGGCCATCGTTTAATAGCTCAATAACTTTATCTGCGCGTGTTTTTGCGCCAGCAATTTCGTCTGCACTCGCATCGTTAGGGATATCTATTAAAATATGACCAATGTCGTACTCTTCAGCACTTTGACCTTGGGTTTCCATAATTTTTAAAAGGTTATCAACTTCTTGTTCGCTAATATAAATACGGCGATCGACACTTGCACGTGTTACTTGCTGCGTTGTAATTTCTTTACGAATTTCTTCACGGTAAGCTTGAAAGCTTTCGCCCGAACCTTCAATAGTACGGCGTAAATCGGCAATTGTACCGCCTTGCTCTTGTGCCATGCTTGCAAGAGTTTGATCGAGTTGGCTGTCTGAGATTTGTAACCCCATACGCTCAGCCATTTGTATCATAAGGGCTTGATTAACTAAACGCTCAACAGCTTGTACACGAAGAGTTTCATCTTTTGGTAATTGCTGGTTTTGTTCTTCGGCTTGCTTTTTAACACGATTAATAATGGTGTCTACTTCGCTTTTTAAAATTACGCCTTGGTTTACAACGCCAATAACTTTATCTATTTCTACTGGTGCGGCCATTGCACTTTGACAAAGGCTGGCACTTAAAACTGCTGATGTTAATAATTTTTTTAAATTCATATTCTTTTTACTACTCTTGCTGATAGTACTGTTGTGATACTAGTTACTAAGAAAATACGGTCTACGATAGCCAAAAATACCTTGTTGTAATAATTTTTGTGCATCATAACGGCTTTTACTGCCAAGTCCTTTTAATACAAAATTCAAACTAATACCTGAATCAAAAGTTGCTTGTTCTTGGCCTATTGATTGATTTAAATCTGTTTCAATTTGGCGGTGCCCAGTAATTTGGATAGCCCAACAGCATGATTCATACTGTAATCCGCTCAATACTTCGATACTTCTGTTGTTTTCAAGATCTCGATGATAGCTTGCAATAAATTGCCATTCGTCGCTAATAGGAATACTTGTAA
This sequence comes from Pseudoalteromonas sp. 78C3, assembly GCF_002836695.1. Lineage (NCBI taxonomy): Bacteria > Pseudomonadati > Pseudomonadota > Gammaproteobacteria > Alteromonadales > Pseudoalteromonadaceae > Pseudoalteromonas > Pseudoalteromonas sp. 78C3. Next base: position 79,756 of record NZ_PJAV01000145.1, on the reverse strand, counting down.
ATACACCTGCTTGCTCGATTGTATTTCCTGAGACATCATTTGCATAGCGATGGTTCAATTGTACTAGCTGATTATTATCACCTTTATAATCAAGTGTTACATTTGACTGTACCATTTGCTTGCCATCTGTATCGTATTGAATACCTCCAGCGAGGTACCAACGGCGGTGCCAATGTAACATGGTTTGAGCTGCAAATAGTGCATTATAATTAGTGTCTGAGTTTAAGCCTTGCTCTGTTGGCTTGGCATCGTCACTTAAATAAAATATTTGGCCGGCACTAAAATTAAATACTTCTTCTTGTTTTTTATCAAATAGGCGCGTTGTAGCACCTAAAGTAAACTGATTCGCTGCTGCTATGCGGTCAACACCCGAAAAGCGCACGTCTCTAAATAAACCATAATAATCGTCTTGTAGCTTGGTTGTATCAAATAAGCCAATGTCTGACTGGTCTTTATTAGGTGTATATAAATATTGAATTTGCGGCTCTAGCGTTTGTATAGCATCTTCAAAAAAGTAAGATGCGTCACGCTCAAAATTAAGCTGAGAATACAAACGTACTTTAGGAATAGTACGCGATACGGTATCGCTGTATTGCGTGCCTGTTAAGTTTCCGCTTTGCTTATAATTAGTTTGCAATAAGCTCACTTCAGATAAAAATGACCACGCATGCGTTGCGTAGTTGTAGCGTGCTTTTGGCTCTACGTGTACACGAGTTGCGTTGTCTATGGCCACTTCTGATGAATCATTAGTAAAATGGCTAATCTCGCCCGACACACTAAAGTCAAAATTATCAAAACGCCAAGGGGCAGTTTGCGTAAAATTAACTTGCGGTATAGCAGTGTATGACTCTAAGTGATCGCCCAATACTTCAAAGTTTTGTACTTTAATATCGGTGCGCCATGTATCACCCAAATGAGTAAGTGAGCCAGTACGATACAGCTGTGTATCGGTTTTACTTGCGTAATTTGAGCTTAAATCGGTGATGTAGTTATCATCGCTTACATTGGTTACATCAACGTTTGCGCGCCAGTTTTCACCCAGATAACTTTGCTGTTGCCAATGAAACATATAGCGTTCATTTAAGTCTGGCTCAGAATCATCACTATCTAAATATTCAATTCCTACTAAGCCTTCATGTTGCTCTGTTAGGTATCTAAATTCGGTTTGTAATTGCAGCCCTTTGTTAGACATATAACGAGGCGTAATAGTGGCATCAAAATTAGGTGCAATATTTAAATAGTACGGCGTAATTGTTTCAAGGCCGTATTTATCAGAGCTTGAAATAGTTGGGGTAAGTAAACCCGATTTACGGCGCTCATCTAGCGGGAATGTAAAATAAGGTAAATATAAAACCGGTGTATCGAGAATGCGTAATACGGCGTTATATGTTTCGCCCCAACCTTCTTCGCGCGAAAGGTTTATTTCGTCAGCTTCGATTTCCCATACTGGGGTGTCACTTGGGCAAGTAGTAAAGCTTGCATTCATGAGTAATAGGCCAGACTGATTAACAGTAAGCTTTTCAGCGCCGCCTTTACCTTGTTGTTCGGTTAGGCTGTAGTCGGCGCCTAACAAACTGACTTCTGAATTATTTAAATCGGCATTTAATCCGGTGCTGTTTACTTTACTTACGTAATCTTGATAAGTAATTGGCCCCGTTGCATTTAATAAACCACGCTGTTTGTCTATCAACGCAGTTTGTGCGGACAAACTCATCTTAAGGGTGTTAATATCAACATTGCCGGTAAATTCAGCGCTTTGAGTGCCAAGTAGCTCAACATCATCAGCTTGAATATCAACTTCACCAAGGTTAAGGCCTTCAAGTGGTTGCCAAGCTCTGGTTTGCATTGAAATGCCACAAAGGTTGTGTGCCAGTTCAGTTTCGGCAAGCGATGGTGCGCTAACTACGCTTAGCATCAATATGCCCCAGGTTTTGCTCATTTATCGACCTTAATACTGTGTGTTTAATATAATATACACATAATAAAGGAAAATAATGGCAATTACAGTAATTGACCTAATTAACTTAGTGAAAAATAGATATCTTATAAAATGACACGCTTTGAGAATTTACAACAATTTATAAACATACACCTTAATGCCAAGTCGCATACTTTAAACGCGATCACAGGTGATGCTAGCTTTCGCCGTTATTACCGTTTAAATCACGATAATGAGCATTTAATAGTGATGGACTCAGATCCAAAAAAAGTGAATAACGAACCTTACATTTCGCTAAATCAGGTGTTTGTTGAACAAGGTTTTTTACTTCCCACTATTATTGCAAGTGATGAGAAACAGGGCTTTTTTGTTCTTAGTGATTTAGGCAGTACGCACCTAGCTGACATGCTTGATGATGCAAACCGCACCGAGCATTACCAAGCATTAATTAGTTTAAGTGCTCAGTGGGCAAAAACGCCCACAGCTTCTGCTATGCAAGCGTATAACAAAGATTTTATAAAGCTAGAGCTTGATATATTTAGCCAGTGGTTAGTAAGCGACTTTATTAATGAGTCACTCAGTGCCGAACAAAAAATAATGTGGAAAACAAGTTCAGAGCTATTAATAAAGGCGATGCTTGAGCAACCCACTGTTACCGTTCATCGCGATTATCATAGCCGTAATATTATGAACAGTAACGGCCAGTGGGCAATTATAGATTATCAAGATGCTGTACGCGGGCCGCTTTGCTACGATTTAGTATCGCTACTACGCGATTGCTACTTTAAACTGCCTCAAAAAGAGTTAACAAGCTTGCTTGATTTTGCTTATCAAGAATTTACGGCTCAAAATTTACTGGCTGACACTCCATTCGATGAGTTTAAATATTGGTTTGATTTAACCGGGTTACAGCGCCACTTAAAAGCTGCGGGTATATTTTGTCGATTATATTTGCGCGATGGTAAAACAGGTTATTTAGATAATATTTTACCGACTCTTGATTACATTATTGAAGTAGCGGCAAATTACCCAGAGCTAAAAGCGTTGAGTGAGTGGACAAAAAATACCATAGTGCCCAAAGTGACTGAAAAGTTAGCAAAGGAGCGCTCATGAAAGCGATGATTTTAGCTGCAGGGCGCGGGCAAAGAATGATGCCGCTTACGCAAAATATGCCAAAGCCAATGTTAAAAGTGGCAGAAAAACCACTTATTGAGCACCATATAAATAATCTTAAAGCTGCCGAAATTACCGATATTGTAATAAACCTTGCGTGGCAAGGTGATAAAATAAAAGACTACTTTAAAGATGGCAGCCAATTTGGTGTAAATATACTTTATAGCCAAGAAGTTGAAGGTGGCCTTGAAACGGCTGGCGGTATAATTGAAGCGTTACCGCTGTTGGGCGACTCGTTCATTGTAGTAAATGGTGATGTATACACCGATTATGATGTAAGTGCGCTAATGCAAATTCATTTACAACCCGGTGAGGCGCACATAGTGCTTATAGAAAACCCGCCACACAACCCAGATGGCGACTTTGCATTGAGCCATTTATCGGCCGAGAGTCAAAAATATACATTTTCGGGGATTGGCCGCTATCAGGCTGATTTTTTTAAAGGATTAACGCAAGGTATTCGCCCTTTAGGGCCTATTTTACGTGAAAAGCTAAATGAACATTTAGTCTCTACTGAGCTCTATATAGGGCAGTGGGATGATATTGGTACACCAGAGCGTTTAAACCAATTAAACACGCGCCTTGAGGCGTAACAACTCAATTTTTAAGAAGGCAGTATTATAGATGTGGGGAAAAATTCTCGGTTTTTGTTTTGGCTTTATGTTTGGCAAAATATTTGGTGCCATTTTAGGTTTATACCTAGGTCATTTATTTGATAAAAGCTTAAAAAATAACTTTGATAAAGCAGGCGGTTTTTCTAGCTTATTTAGTGGTGACGATGTTCACGAGCGCCAAGCTTTATTCTTTTCAAGCTGCTTTGCTGTCATGGGGCACATTGCGAAGTCGAACGGTCGAGTCAGCGAAGTACATATAAAAGCGGCTAACTTGTTTATGGATGAAATGGGCTTAAAGGGCGAAGAACGCCGCGAAGCACAACATGCATTTCAGTCAGGTAAAGAGAGCGACTTTTCACTTAAAGAAACAGTACACGATTTTAAAGAACGCTTTGCTAAACGAAACGATCTAATACAGTTATTTTTAGAAATACAAATTCAAATGGCGTTTTCTGATGGAGTGCTAGCCGAACAAGAAAAGCAATTATTAGCAGAAGTAAGTAAACAGCTAGGCATTTCTAAAACACACTTTGCATTTGTATTAAAGCGCTACCAAGCAGAGTTTAACTTTAGAAAGCAACAACAACGCTTTAATCAGCAGCAACAAAACCAAGGTCAAAGTAGTAGTTACCGTGAGGGTTCTGGCCACCATGTACCGCCAAATAATAATATGAACCGTGCGCAAGCATTGGCGTTATTAGGCTTAAGTAGCGATGCAACGCAGCGTGATATAAAAGTAGCGTACCGTAAACTTATGTCGCAACATCATCCAGATAAATTAGTATCGCAAGGTTTACCAAAACACATGATGGAACTGGCTGTTAAAAAGAGCCAAGATATTCAAGCTGCTTATGAGTATTTAAAAAAGTCGGCGTAAAAAGCCGTCTATTTCTTTTGTTAGGCGTGCGTGTTGATCGGGTTGATCGCGCAGGCCAAACAACTGGCGTTGGCGGTAATCAAATTTTGCATTTCGGTCAACCCAGCGCTGACGATTTTTAAGGCTCATTAAAATGTCTGTGCTGTCATTTGCATAGTAAATATCAAGTAAGGCGGGTGTAACGAGTGATGCTGTTTGGCTCAAGCTTTCGTTACGCTTGGTATTAGGTAAGTAACTACTTAAACTGATAAATGCCTCAACTCTCTCGTCCGGAAAATCTGCATAGTACTCCAATAACACACCTGCACTCGTGCCTTGTGCTATAACCACTATATTACTCGAATCTTCTATAGCGGTTTGATACAGCGCATTAAATCGAGAAATGAGATTTATTTTATAGTTATCAAGTATGTCGTCAGTTACTTTTTCAATTGCATTAACGTAATGAGGTTCTTCTTTTATTTTTGCAGGCTGCGATTGGGCGTTTGTTGCTGTGTCGGGTGATGCAGGTTCCTCGGCTTTACTAGGAGCAGCTTCGGTTTCGCTGGGCATTGCTTCGGCCATTTTACTTGCTTGCCAATCAATGTCGGGTACTGTCATTGCGTAGGTGCTGTAACCTAAATTATTAAGCTCTTTGCGCAAGTAGCTCATACCTGAATTATTGGTAGGTGAAGAGTGCCAATCGGGTATAAGTATTACGATACCTCTAAAATTACTACTCATATACTCGCTGTAAAGGCTTAAAAACTCTGTTTCACCCGCCAATATAGGCTTTATTTCATCGCTTGGAAGTAGTCGCTCAATGTCGCTATTTTCAATGCTTGATAGATTAGGTGGAGCAATATGTTCAGCTGCGCTGATGGGGTTAGTTAAAAGTAGGGCACAGCTGAGCTGTATATAAAAAGCCCCTTTTAAAAACCGTAGAAATAGCATAACGCACCTAACTAATGACAATTAGTTAGGTATCGGCAAGGTTATCTAAAAGTTTAATGTATAGAGCGAATTAGCTAGTAAATTTAAACCTGTTAAAACTCTAATTCGGCTTCAAAAGTAAGTACTTGCTCAGTTACGGGGTGCTTTAATTTCAGCATTTGTGCATGTAATTGTAAGCGAGGAGCGGCAGCAAGTGCCTCTTTGTGGGCGTAAAGTCTATCACCTAAAATAGGATGACCAAGGCTTAACATATGCACACGTAGTTGATGCGAGCGACCAGTGATTGGGATTAGCTCTACACGGGTTGCATTTTCTTCACGCTCAAGTATTTTGAAATGCGTAAGCGAAGGTTTACCTCTGTCGTGATCAACCATTTGTTTTGGGCGATTAGGCCAATCACAAATAAGGGGTAAATCTACTGATCCTGTTTCAGCTTCAAGTTGTCCGTATACACGTGCTATGTAACGTTTAGCTGTTTCGCGCTCTTGAAACTGCATACTTAAATGTCTGTGCGCTGCTTTATTCATGGCAAGGCACAGTATGCCAGAAGTTGCCATATCTAAGCGGTGCACTATTCTTGCTGTTGGAAAAACACGATTAACGCGATTAATTAAGCTGTCGGCATGTTTAGGATCTTTACCTGGGACAGTTAATAACTCACTTGGCTTATTAACTATAAGTAAGTCGTCATCCTGAAAAAGTATTGTTAAATACGGACTCATAGGGGGGTTGTAGTTAACTAACACGGCCGACCTTAGTAATTTTGAAGGGCGCTATTTTAGTGGAGCAAGTTAAAAGGCTCAAGTAAAAGTTTGGCTATATTGTTTTAGTTAGGGCGTGTTGAACGTTGGTGGTTGAATTTGCAGTAGTATGTTTGGTTTTTAGGCAAGGCAGAGCCTATGTAGTGTGGTTATTCCCCATAATTAGGCGATAACGCAGCATAAATGCCAAACATGCTCTGCCCTTTGGGTTCTTTCTAGGGGCGATTAACTCTTTGTTGCTCGATTTTTACTTAGCCCACTAGGTTACAAACCTCGCGCCGCGATTAAATCGCCCCTAGATTGAACAAATTTCAATCCACAAAGTTCAACACGCCCTAGTATATCCAAACTTAGGCTCCTTTAAAGCACTTTTATAGCTTAATTTCTTGCGCTGTTAATAATCGATATTCACCACTAGCCAAGTTTTCATCTAGGGTAATTTCCGCAATTTGCTCGCGATGCAGCTCAACTACTTTGTTATCTACCGCGTAAAGCATACGCTTAACTTGATGATACTTACCTTCACTTATTGATAAACGCAGGCCGTAATTAGCAAGTCTCTCAGCTATAGCTGGGCGAGTTAAATCTTTTTCGTTATGCAGCATGACACCTGTTCGTAATTGCTCAAGGGCTTCATCGGTAATCGGCTCTTGGGTTTCTACTAGGTAGGTTTTAAATTTATTGCTTTTAGGTGACGTAATTTTATGTGACCAATCGCCATCATTAGTAATAATAACTAAACCTGTGGTATCTATATCAAGGCGACCTGCTACGTGAAAGTCGCTCATATTTGGCTCATCAAGTAAGTCAAAAACGGTTTTATGAAGCTCATCGCTGTTAGCGCATACATAGCCAACAGGTTTATTTAGCATGTAATAGCGCTTACCTAAAAATACCAAAGGCGTACCTTGGTGCAGTACTTCATCTTGCTGGGCTAGCTGAAAATTATGTGATGTGATTACTTCACCATTAACGCTTACTTCTTTTCGCTTAATACTCGCGCGAGCTTGGGTACGCGGTATTTCGGCTAAGTGGCTAATAAATTTATCTAAGCGGCAAGGGAATTTCATTTTGGTTCACATTTTTAGTCGGCTACAATGGGCGCGATTATAGCCGATAGTGAAATACCATGACAGTGCACAGCACACAAATTTTAAGCCTTTACCAAGCAAAAATAGACACAGGTGAACTGTGTTTTGATGCTGCGCAGCAAAATGCAGTGGAAGCTTTAAATACGCTAAGCGAGCAACTTCAAGCTCACACATCATGGTGGCAAAAAGCGCCTTTAATAAAAGGTGTTTATTTATACGGACCCGTAGGGCGTGGTAAATCCATGTTGATGGATTTATTTTATAAAAACCTACCTATTGAGCAAAAGCAGCGGCTGCATTTTCATCATTTTATAGCACAAGTGCATGCCCAGCTTTCGCAGCTACAAGGTCAAAAAAACCCACTAATCCTAATTGCAAAACAGTGGGCTAAAAATATTCGTGTATTGTGTTTTGACGAGTTTTTTGTGAGCGACATTGGCGATGCTATGATTATGGCCAGATTGTTCAATGCATTGTTTGAACAAGGTGTTGTGCTGGTGGCCACATCGAACGCAAAGCCTGAGCAACTTTATTACAACGGCCTGCAACGGGCGCGATTTTTACCTACTATCGATTTAATTAATAACCATTGCCATATAATTAACGTGGCAGGGGAGGATGATCACCGCTTTAGATATGGTAAAAACAGTCGTCACTATTTTATTAATTTATCAAATCACGATTTTAAAAATGAGTTTTTAGCTTCGTATCCGGTTGTAACATGTAGCAATACAATTAGTGTGCATGGGCGCGATTTACCTTATTTATTAAGAGCCGATAACGCCTTGATGATTGATTTTATGGCGCTATGCTCAGGCCCACGCAGTGCTAACGACTATATGTTTTTAGCAACCAAATTTGATGTGTTATATGTATCGAACGTGCCGCAAATGGGTGTTAAAGCAACGGGTAAAGTTATTGTTCACGGTATAGAAGATAGCTACCAACGCGAAAAACAAACACTTGATGAGCATACTTTTGACGACGAAGCACGGCGCTTTATTGCCTTAGTAGATGAGTTTTACGATTGCCATAAATTGCTAGTGATAAATGCGCAAACCGACATTGAACATTTATATAAAGGTAAAAAGTTGAGCTTTGAATATGCACGCACACAATCACGCATAGTCGAAATGCAAAATTGGTAACGCTTTAAAATATATTGTAAACGAGCTTGCTCAAGTGAGAAGCGCTGATAGCTATTCATTGCCTTATTAAAATGCAATGCCTCTTAAAATCCTTGCGAATAAATCACTTAAAACCTTATCGCACAAAGAGAAGCAAAAGAGGAGTAAATGAGAAGACATTAAACAATAGTAATTATGCATTTTTACTTCTCTAAAGCGAAGCGCCCTCTAAGCCTCTTTGTGAATAAATCACTTAAGATCTTATTGCACAAAGAGAAGCAAAAGAGGAGTAAATGAGAAGACATTAAAACAATAGTAATTATGTATTTTTACTTCTCTAAAGCGCAGCTCCCTTTTAGCTTCATTGTGAATAAATAACTTAAAATCTTATTGCACAAAGAGAAGTAAAAGAGGAGTAAATGAGAAGACATAAAACAATAGTAATTATGTATTATTACTTCTCTAAAGCGCAGCGCCCTCTAAACCTCTTTGTGAGTAAATCACTTAAGATCTTATTGCACAAAGAGGAGTAAATGAGAAAACATTAAAGCATAGAAATTATGAGCTTTGCTCGTCACGCCAGCAAGCTGTGTCTACAAGAAAGTTTAACCACGGTGTTAAACTTACCCCTCTTGGCGCACTATATTCTCAAGGGCGCGAATATTAGTAATTAAGTCTTGGCGTTGTGGGTTAGCTTGTAATGCTTTTCTAAGATGCTTTAGCGCGCTCGGGTAGTCTTTAGAATCAATCGCTATTTGCGATAATCCAAGCCATGCCGATAGTTGGTAATCAGGTAGGGCTTGTGCACGAACGTACATAAGTTTTGCTTGGGTAAGTTGGCTTTTACCGCGATAAATACTCGCTAAACTAAGTAGGGCATCACCTAAATTCGGGTTTATTTTAAGTGCGTTATTTAAGCTTTTAAGAGCACGTTTAGTATTACCTTGTTGCATAGCAATTTGTGCGCTGTATACAGAAAACTGGGCCTGTTCATCACGGGGTAGTTGCTTAGTTAATCTTTTTGCGCTGCCTATTAGATCTTTAGCTAAATCCCATTTTTGCTCCGATACAAGCCAGCCTAAAGTTTGCATCGTGGTATTAATAACCTCAACTTGCTGCTGTTTAGTGGCGTATTTTAAACCTTGCTTTAATAAACTAACAGCGCGTTCACTGCTACCTTCACTTAAGTGCAGCTGGGCTGCTAAAAGCTGGTTGCTGGTATCTTTAGGGTTGATTTTTAGGGCCACTTCAATAGCAGCAAGCGCTTGCTTTTTTTGATCAAGCTGTAATGCTATTTGTGCACGTTGCAACCAAAGTTCAGCTTTATCAGGGGTTTTATTGAGTAATTCTTTTAATAATGCATTTGCCTGACTTAAATCACCCGATTCAATTAACGCAAACAATAGCCCTTGTTGATATTGGCTTGTTTCTGGCGCTAGCATCAGCGCTTGGCGGTACGCCGCTACTGCGCTCCAAGGTTGGCTATGCTGCACGTGTATATAAGCAAGTTGCGCATAACTTTGTGCATCAGCTTGGCCAAGCTCAATACTATGAACTAGGTGTGTTTGTGCTTTGTCATACTTTGCTTGTTGCATGTATAAAAGGCTCAAACCTTGGTGTGCTTTTACTAAATCAGGTGAGGCTTTTAAACACGCTAAGTAAGCTAGTTCAGCGTTGTTAAAGTCTTTTGTTGAAAGCAGTACTTGTGCACGTAATAAGTTTAAAGCAGTGCTATCTTCGCTTATATCACGGCCTTTAAATAGCGCAGCGACTTCACTGTAATTACCGGCTTGTAAGAGTGGTTGTACTTGGCGAGCAAAACCGCGCTCGTTAGGCTCAATCAGAACTTCTGTAGGGCCCAGTAATTTATTATTTATAGTTAACTGCCATGTTGGATCGCTAGGCGATAAAGTTACTTTTAGAGGCGTACTCATGGCACTTGCATGCACGCTAGTTACACCTAATAAAGGGAATGAGCACATTAAAGTAGTGATAACTGCGCGAGTTAATGGTTTTAGCGTTTTAAATATATTCATGTTTTTCATTTTAATAGGCTTAAGGTTTAAATTCGATTGGCCAAATAAAGCGAGCGCGTACGGTTTCACCTTCTTTTTTAGGTGCACTAAAGCGGCTTTGTTTAATAATTTTGTCGATAGCTGGTTTAAGTTCAGGGTATGGATTTTGTACTACTTCAATTAAACTTACCTTGCCACTTTCATCAATAAATACATCGAGTTTTACAGTAAATACATCAACACCTCGGCGGGTTAAGCTTTTTGGTAAAACGGCCTTGACGGGAGTAAGCAAAGTGGGGAGACCATCGAGTTGATTTAAGCTAAATGCATCCCAATTTACACTCATTGATTGCCATTGTGGCGCGCTTACTTTTACGCTAGGTGTATCGGGTTTTACAATACTTAAATTACTGTTGATCTTAATTTTTACGGCTTGAATAGACGCGCCTGCACCTTCTACCGCTAAGCTTTGCATTGGCTCACTTGTTTGCTGTTGCGATATCGATGGAGGAGGGGGCGGTGGTAGTGCCACCATGGCAATCTCACGTACAACCACTTTGTCTTGTATATGATGTTCAGCAAGTTGCCCAAGCCATAAAAGCAGTAATGCAGCACTAAGTACAATGAGGCTAAGGCCAAATGCAAAAAGTGGATGGCGATTGTTTTTTGTTTTTTGAGGCGAGTCAATCGTGTGCATATTATTGCTTCGTAGCTAAGTTAACTTTCGCCGCACCTGCCAGCTTTGCTTCGTCAATTACTTGAACAAGTAACTCTGTAGGTACTGTTTTATCAGCTTGAATTACCACAGGGCGTTGTTGCTGTTTTAACATTTGCTCGACACTACTACGTACACCAGCAACACCAATTTGGCTACCATCAAAAAATACTTGTTGGTTGTCGGTTATTGCTAAAAAAATGACTTGCTGCTCAAGACGACTGGCCGATACGGCTTGTGGTTTATCAACCTCAACACCGCTTTCGCGTACAAATACGGTTGTAACAATAAAAAATATTAGCAATATAAATACCACATCAAGTAGCGGCGACATATCAATATGTTGCCCCGCTTCTTGCTCTAGCTTGTGCTTTAATCGTGATTGCATAGTGTTACCCTAACTGTTTACTTAACGTATGTAATTTAGGATTACGCTGCGAATACGCTAAATACGCTTGCATTAACCACGCGGGAATAGCGCACACAAGGCCCAATTGAGTTGTTAGTAATGCATCACCAATGGCGTCACTCATTAACTCGTTATGGCCCAGCGCCATTACTTTAAATGTATCAAGTAAACCAACAATGGTACCTAATAAACCAAGTAGCGGAAGAGCGGCAGTTAAAATAGAGCTTACCTCTTGCCAGTAACCTTTACGCTGCGCTTGGTATTGTTTAAGGTGCAGCAAGTCATGAAAAATCAGCTGGTATACAAATAAAGCGAGTAAAAGAATACACCAGCAAATAGGGTTACTAACGATTTTCTCAAACATTGGTTTCTCCTTTTTCTAGTTGACTAAGCTGTAATGCAAAGCCTTCTAGTTGGCTGTAGTACGCTTTTGCTTTACGCGATAACAGTGCATTTAATACCAATGCAGGTATGGCCACGACTAAACCCAGTTCGGTTGTTATAAGTGCTTGTGCGATACCGCCCGATACAACTTCTGGGTCGCCTGAGCCAAATAAAGTCATCATTTTAAATGTTTCGATCATGCCGCTAACAGTGCCTAATAACCCGAGTAATGGGGCTACTGCAGCCGTAACGGCAATAGCGCCAATAAAGTTATCGAGTTTATGCTTATCGTGAATTAACTGATTAAATAACTGATCGTCTCGTACTTGGCCTTTTTCGCTTTGCAGCGTTAAGTTAAATAGCTGCTGCTGCATACCTGCAAATTCACTGCTATTTTCAGCTTTAAAAAATTGCTGTAATTGCATTTGAGAGTGCATTTTAATTTTACTTAAACGCAGTAGTTGTGCGGCTTTTAATAGCGCAATGGTTAGTGCAAAGCAGGCAAATAAAATAATAGGGATAGCCCATAAACCGCCTTTTTCTAGGTGTTCAAGCGGACTTTCTTGTTGGGCTTGGCTAGTTACTAAGTGCGTTAAACTAGGATCAAAAGTAAGTAATGTTGAGCCTACACCGTTTTGCTTTAAAGTATTATCGAGTGGGTTGTCGTCACTTGTTGATTGTACTAACGCTACTTTTAATGCATTAGATTCATCATCCAAATCTAATAAACCCATAAGTTTAGGTGTTTGCGTACTAAACCATGCAACAGGCCCGACTTGAAGGGTATTAGCTTGGCTTAATTCGCCATTACTTAGCACAACCGATTGCTTTTTAAACTGTGGATAAAGTGCCTGTTCTTGATTATTAATTTGCGATATAACGCGGCTTAATAACTCGTTTTGGTTATTAGTCGACTCGTTACTGCTCGCACTATTGCTGGTATTTTGGCGTACAAAACGGCTAAGTAAGTTTAATTGGTATTGCTGCTGCTGTTGCCAAGTGTCTAATCGGGTTTGTAACTGATCGAGGCTTAATGTGTTTTCGTCAGCTAGGCGGCGATTAACTGCGGCTTGTTCGCGTAATTTACTGAGCGATTGCTGCTTGGTAAAAATTTGCTTTGCAAGGGTAGCTTGCTCTTTTGAAATACTATTTTGAGTTTTATTTAGAGTACGTTGCGCTGTTTTTATATCACTTAAAATACTTTGTTTAGCATCATCACTGCTAGCTGCAAAAGAAATGTTTGCACTAAAAAGTAACACTGTGGCGCTAAATACTTTAATTATGCTGTTAGTAGCCATTATTTAGCCCCTTGCTGGTTTTTATTTACATAACTTAATATTGGGAGTGTTACCCAATCAGCAGCGCGCTTTTTTTGCTGTACAGCAATACCCAGTGCAACTTGCTCAGCATTAATGCTTGAGTCAAATTCCCACTGCCAACCTAAGTCACTTGGAAAACCAATACCTACGTAACTTAAATCTTCGCTTACAAACCATGCTTGTGCTGCACCTAAATAAAGCTGCTTTACCCACACTTCTTGCCCGTCAGGATGCTTAATAGCCATTTCGTGAATTGAAATACGTTGTTGAAAATCATTAAGTAGAGTCAGCATTTTTAGCGCTGTTTGTAATTTGTCAGTTGTACTGAGCTGTGAGTCGCTTAAATCACCAGTGTTTTTCCAACTACTTAAAAGTGGCGGGGGGAGTTGCACTTGTAATGAAAGTAATTGCTGAGAAATACGCGCTAGTTGATCATTTAATTGCTGTTGCTCATTTTCAAGTTCTGATTGCTTAGTAACAAGCTGTTCGCGTTTTTGGGCAAGCTCACTGGTGCTTTTTTTTCTACGCTGATTAAGCTCGCTAAGTTGCTGCTGCTCAGCATTTAGAAGCGTTAAGGTTTGCTCCATGCTGCTTTTTTGTTCAAGCCAATGAGTATTTAATTCTGTGTTTTGATTTTCTATTTGTAGCCATTTATTAACGAGTTGTTCTAGCTCACTAACAGTGTCGGCTTTTACTGCCATGGTGCTACAAAGCGCGATAACTACGCTAATTGGTTTAATTAAGCTTCGCATTACTTAACAACAATCCTGAAAGTTACGACAAGCAATTACAGGGACGTAATTACTGTTAATTTTTGAGTGTGTATACAATATAGGAATTCACATAACAATGCAATTGATAACAGTTATCGTTTACATTGCGTTGTTTGAGTGGTAGGATTTCGCCGAAATTAAATATGTACCTTAAATTAACAATAGTTAAGTGCTTAATAAAAACTACGGAGTAACCATGAGTAAGCCATCGAATAAAGGGAATGCCTACATAAAGCCAATTGCAGCGGTTGTTACGGCAACGCTTTCAACTTGGGCAAGTGCACAGGATGTCCAAGAACTATCGGTAACTAAAGCAGAAACTAAAACTGAGTCTAGCTATGTTGTTGAAAAATCAACGTCGCATAAATACACTCAACCGCTACTCGATACAGCTAAAACTGTAACGGCAATTAACCAAGCGGTAATGAAAGACAGAAACGTAGATAGCCTACGTGATGCTTTGCGTAATGTTTCAGGTATTTCTTTAGCAGCAGGTGAGGGGGGCTCACCTACTGGCGATAGCATGTCGATTCGTGGTTTTAGTGCTACAAATGATATTTTTGTAGATGGTATTCGTGATGTTGCAGGTTACACACGCGATATTTACAACATTGAAGCCGTTGAAGTTGCAAAAGGCCCTGGCTCAGCAGTTTCTGGTCGTGGCGCAACAGGTGGTAGTGTTAATTTAGAAAGTAAAAAGGCGAAGTTAGACAGCTTTAACGACGTTTCGCTACGTTTAGGCACAGAAAACGATTACCGTGGTCGTTTTGATACTAACATTCAAGTAAACGACACAAGCGCACTACGTATAAACCTTCTTACTGATAAAGGTGATGTTGCAGGTCGTGACCATGTTGAAAACGAAACAAATGCTGTTGCGTTTGCATTTGCAACAGGGCTTGGTACAAACAGCCGTTTTGATTTAAACCTAGAGTATCAACGCCAAGATAATTTACCAGATTACGGCATTCCGTGGGTTTACAGCGATACGCCTGTAGCTGAACTTGCAGATAGCGCGCGCTCACCTTCTCCTGTCGATTTTGATAACTTTTACGGTAATATTTATCGTGATTACGAAGATATTGAAGCCTACTCAACAACAGCTCGTTATGAGTATGATTTTTCTCAAAATACTACGTTACGTGTGCAAGGTCGTTTAGGTAAAGTAAAACGTGAATCAGTAACAACTGCACCGCGTTATTTCTCGGTTACAACAGACACTGATATTACCTTTGCAGATGAAAAAACACGTGATACTGAAAATTCACTTGCTGCACTTCAAGTTGATTTAATTGGTAACTATGAGTTTGCTGGCTTTACTCACGACGTAGTAGTGGGTGTTGAACTTGCAAACGAAACGTTTACACGCCATAACTTTGTTGCAACTACGCCTGATAACCTAATTGAAGATGGAATACGCAACGACTTATACAACCCTGATGCAACAATTGCATTTACGGGTGTGTACGGCCGTGACGGTACAAGCATTGAAGCTAAAGCTAAAAACCAAGCTATTTATGCATTTGATACAGTGACGCTTAACAAGCAATGGGAAGTTACAGGCGGAATTCGCTTTGATAGCTTCACTACGGATTATCACAACGATTACAATGATCCAAGCGCTTTAATTTCTACAAGTGACGATTTATTTAGCTGGAATGCAGCTGTAGTTTATAAACCTACAGAAAATGGCAGTGTATATTTTGGCGCAGGTAATTCATTCAATCCATCAGCGGAAAGTCTAACGGTATCTACGCGTTCAAATGCAGCTGATTTAGACGCAGAAGAAAGCCGCAGTTATGAATTAGGAACTAAATGGAGCCTAATGGATGGCCGCCTGCAAACTAATGCTGCACTTTTCCGTACTGAAAAAACCAATGCCCGTACTGATGACCCATTTGCAGATAGCTCAAGTGACGAAATACTTGGTGGTGAACAGCGCGTACAAGGTTTAGAGCTTTCAGCAACGGGACTAATTACTAAAGAGTGGACTGTAATTGCTTCATACACTTACCAAGATAGCGAAGTAACTAAAGCATTAGGCGACGACGCAACTCAAATTGGTAACGAGCTTGCACGTACGCCTAAAAATAGCGCGAGTGTTTGGACTACGTACGATATGTCGGATAAATTATCGTTTGGTTTAGGTGCGCAATATGTAGGTGAGCGTTACAACGGGACTACTTCAACACGCTCTCGTGCGCCAGGTTATACTATTTTTGACCTGATGGTTGCGTATGACATATCAAAAGATTTGAGCCTGCAGTTTAATGGTGAAAACCTAGGTGATAAAGATTACGTTGATCAGTTAGGTGGTGGACACTTTGTACCAGGTGATGGTCGTAAGTTTAGCTTAACAGCG
The DNA here is from genome assembly GCF_002836695.1 of Pseudoalteromonas sp. 78C3. NCBI lineage: Bacteria > Pseudomonadati > Pseudomonadota > Gammaproteobacteria > Alteromonadales > Pseudoalteromonadaceae > Pseudoalteromonas > Pseudoalteromonas sp. 78C3. Next base: position 63,264 of record NZ_PJAV01000145.1, on the reverse strand, counting down.
AGCTACTCTTTCTAAGAGTAAAATAAGTACGGCATAAAAGGGCAGAGTTAACTCTGCCCTTAATTATTTGATGAAAATGTGAGAGGGCGCACATGCTAGTTAAAATTCCAGAGCTATTAACGAAAGAAGAAGTGGCGTATTGCCATGAGGTTTTGCTTAAAGCGCAGTGGGCCGATGGCAGTATTACCGCAGGGCATCAATCAACCAAAGCAAAAAATAACTTACAGCTACCTGAAAATAGCCCTGAATGCCAAGAGCTTGGCGACATTATTATGGCAGCACTTGCGCGTAGTAATTTGTTTATGTCGGCAGCGCTCCCCGCAAAAATTTTTCCTCCGCTTTTTAACTGTTATCAAGGTGGGCAATCGTTTGGAGTGCATGTAGATAATGCGATTAGACAAGTGCCGGGTACGCCAGTAAAAATTCGTACAGATGTATCAATGACGTTATTTATTAATGACCCCGAAGACTATGAGGGCGGTGAACTTGTTATTGAAGACACTTATGGCTCACATAGCGTAAAGCTGCCAGCAGGCAGTATGGTGTTGTACCCTTCAACGAGTTTACATCGTGTAATGCCAGTAACAAGTGGGCGCAGATTAGCCTCATTCTTTTGGTTACAGAGCATGGTAAACAGCGACGAAAAACGTGGTTTACTCTTTGATTTAGATATGTCGATTCAAAGTTTGCGCAGCAAAGTAGAAGATAGCCCAGAGATTATTCAATTAACAGGGGTTTATCATAACTTGCTAAGACAGTGGGCGCAGACATAACGAAGATACTCGTTATTAAATATTAAATATTAAATATTGGATATTAGATATAAGTAATTAAAAGCTGCGCTTTTCGCGTGAGTAAGCTCTACGCCTACGACGCAGCCATAAAATTGAATTCGGTGTTTAAAATACTCGGTATGCGCGGCTTGATGCCGCGCACTTATTGTAAGCGCAAAGCTTGTTTTACTTAACCCTTATAACCGTTAGGGTTATTTGACTGCCAGCGCCAGGTATCTTGCATCATTTCATCAATACCGCGCACTGCTTCCCAGCCAAGTTCATTAAGTGCTTTTTCTGGCGCTGCATAACACGCTGCAATATCACCCGGGCGGCGAGGTGAAACCTGATAAGGTACAGCTTGATCGCTTGCTTTAATAAATGCATTAACCATTTGTAGTACAGAGTAACCATTACCAGTACCTAGGTTATAAACTAATGCACCCGTACTGCTGGCAATTTTATCAAGCGCTTTTAAATGACCAATAGCTAAATCTACAACGTGTATATAGTCGCGTACACCTGTGCCATCAACTGTGTCGTAGTCATCACCAAATACAGCGAGTTGCTTTAATTTACCTACCGCTACTTGTGCGATAAACGGTAAAAGGTTGTTTGGAATACCATTAGGATCTTCACCAATTAAGCCCGACTCATGTGCACCCACTGGGTTAAAGTAACGCAAAATAGCAAACGCAAAGCGCTCATCTGATTTGGCGATATCTTGTAGCATCATCTCAACCATCAGCTTAGATGTGCCGTACGGGTTAGTAGTACCGCCTACAGGAAAGTCTTCTTTAATTGGTAAGCTTGCAGGGTCGCCGTATACTGTGGCTGACGAGCTAAATACTAATTTAAATACACCAGCATCGCGCATTGCATCAACAAGCGTAAGCGTACCTTGTACATTGTTTTGATAGTACTCAATGGGCTTTGCAACCGACTCGCCTACTGATTTTAAGCCCGCAAAATGTATAACACTATCAACCGTGTGTTTTGCAAATACTGAATCTAAAAAGGGTTTATCGAGAATATCGCCTTGGTAAAAAGTGGCCTCTTTGCCTGTAATATTCTTTACGCGCGCAAGTGATTCTTGTGATGAGTTACTTAAATTATCAATAACAACAACATCGTTACCTTGCTGTAAAAGTTCTAAAACAGTGTGCGAGCCAATATAGCCAGCGCCACCGGTTACTAAAATAGTCATGAAAGCTCCGTGGGTACCTTTTATCAATTGAGTTAATTTCACCATAAATAGAGGTGATTTACATGCTTTATCTGTAATTTCTATAGTTTAAATAACATCTTTTTTTAATAACGGTAAATTAATCACTTTTGATTACATTTTACTCAGTACAAGTAACACTTTATACGTAAGATTAAGTTATAGTTAATAAACAAGTGCTAAAATGAGTCTAGTAATAGCTAATGCTAGGTTTACTCCAATCTACACTTTTGTGATTGGTCTACCTCTTTGGAGAAAGATATGAATTTAGTTAAAAAAATAGCAACAACAATGTGTATCGCATTACCTGCGCTTGCCCATGCTGGTGAGTCTGTTGTTAAATGGCATGACTTTAATGATTATCGTGATGTGCGAGCGTCAAACCAAACAAAGAGCTCATATCACAAAAGTGTGGCAGCAAGTTTCGAAAAGCATATGGCTAAACTAGCCGAGCAATTGCCAAAAGATTATAAATTAAACGTAGAGTTTACAGATTTAGATTTAGCAGGTGATGTGCGTTATGGCGGTATGGACGAAATTCGTGTAGTAAAACCAATTTACTTTCCACGCATTAAGTTAAATTATTCGTTAACCGATAACGACGGTACAGTGCTAAGTAAAGATACTGATGTGGAGCTTAAAGATATGGGCTTTATGGATAAAATTAAAATGGGCCGCGACGAATCATTTTATTACGAAAAACGCTTACTAACAGAGTGGTTTGGTGAACAAATATTACCAAGTTTAGATTAACTGAAAATAAAAATGCCGCTAAATAGCGGCATTTTTATTTTTAAGCTGATTGGTATTACTTAAAGGTAGCTAACAACGTGAGTATTTGTTGTAACTTAATAACGGTTGTTTTCAGTTTTTCTTCTTCAAAACCATCGTTAGATAAGCTTTCAACATCAGCGGCTACGTCGAGTACGTAAGGCTTAAAACGTTTAGCTTCAAAGCTAAAGCCTGAATCGGCAGTAAATAAGGCTTTAAACTTACCGTGACCTTGCTGTTGAAGCTCGTCGAGTTTTTTGTCAGCATCAAGTGCCTGACGATAAACAATTTTTAAGTTGGCATTGAGTTGTTCAATAATAGAATCCATGGTTTTCCTAAAGCTTTGCACTGCATTGCCGACATAATACTTGGATTACATTTAAAAGTCAGGTTTGTTATATGAATATATCAGGCACAAGTTTACCCGCTGTTTCTGGCTCAGGCCAAGGCAGTGAGCTTTACAGCGCTGCTTTATCTAAAAAGCAGCAGTTAGCAGATGGCGCGGCGGCTCTTGCACTTATTGAAGGTGCTGCACAATCGTCAAGTGCGCAAACACCGGCTAAATCGGTAACAGCATCATTGGGTAACAACGTAAATATATACGTTTAAATGCTGTTTTAAATTAGCTTAAGATCGATAGGTGTTTTGCTTTTTTGACCACCGATCTCTCTTACTAATTTAGGCACTAAAAATCCAGGCAGAGCTTTTAATAGCTCTGCCATTATTTCAATTGCTTGCGCTTCATTAATATCAAAGTGGCTCGCCCCTTCAACTTTATCTAGCAAATACAAATAATACGGCAATACGTCTGCGTCAAATAACGCTTCGCTTAAATTTATTTGCGCATCAACCGTATCGTTCACATCTTTTAAAATTACAGCTTGGTTTAGAAGCGTTACGTTTGCTTGTTTAAGCTTTTGCATGGCAGCTTTAAAATCAGCATCTATTTCGTTGGCGTGGTTTATGTGATTAATAAAAATAATTTTTAATGGCGACTTTGCTAATCTCTCACATAACTCATCGGTAACTCGCGCAGGTATAACTACTGGCAAACGGCTATGAATTCGCATTCGTTTAATTTGTGGTAATTGCTCAAGCTCATCTAAAAACCAGCTTATTGCGTCGTCTTTGGCCATAAGTGGATCGCCACCACTTAAAATCACTTCGTTTATATTGCAATCTGATTTTATATAGCTCAGTGTTTCTAGCAGGCTTTTTTTATTGAGCTGATTTTCTTGATACGGAAAATGCCTTCTAAAGCAGTAACGACAATTGACAGCACAGCCGGTTTTAAACATCACCAAAACACGTGATTTATACTTATGTAAAAGGCCTGGTTGGTCGTTATCTTGCTCAAGTAGGGGATCTTTATTAAAACCCGATTTAGTCAAAAATTCTTGATGGCGTGGCATAACTTGTAGCAAAAGAGGATCGTTTGGATCGCCTTTGCGTATTTTTTTTATAAAAGGGATAGGCACGCGTACCGGAAATAAACTACGGGCTTTTAGGTCGTTTTCATGGACTTGGCTCGATAAACCGACCATTTCAAGCAAGGTTTTTGGGCAGGTAACTACATTTGCTAATTCTTTTTGCCAGTTTTTATGCAAATTTGCTTCATTTCTTTGTATCATTGGCATGTAGATTACTCGAAAAAATATAAATAGAGGAAACGATGGCGAATTATAGCACCAACGAGTTCAAGGGCGGCCTAAAAATTATGATGGACGGCGAGCCTTGCAGTATCTTAGAAAATGAAATGGTAAAACCTGGTAAAGGCCAGGCGTTTAACCGTGTTCGTATCCGTAAACTTATCTCTGGTAAGGTGCTTGAAAAAACCTTTAAATCGGGTGAATCAGTTGAAGGTGCTGATGTAATGGATACTGATTTAGCGTATCTATACACAGACGGCGAATTTTGGCATTTCATGAACAACGAAACATTTGAGCAAATTGCTGCTGACGAAAAAGCATTAGGCGATTCAGTAAAATGGTTAGTTGAAAATGATTTATGCACAATTACATTATGGAACGGCAGCCCTATTGCTGTTACACCACCTAACTTTGTTGAGCTTGAGATCACTGAAACAGATCCTGGCCTTAAAGGCGATACAGCGGGTACTGGTGGTAAACCAGCAACGCTTAGCACAGGCGCTGTGGTACGAGTTCCATTATTCGTACAAATTGGCGAAGTAATTAAAGTAGACACTCGTAACGGTGAATACGTAAGCCGTGTTAAGTAAGCTTTAACATTGTTTATAAAATCCCAGCTTACGCTGGGATTTTTTTTGGAGAAAATATGTCAGCAGATCTTTGGGCCCCAAGCGCAAGCATTGAAACACTAAAACAACGCGCATCGATATTACGTAGCATCCGTGAATTTTTTTATGTACGTGATGTTTTAGAAGTAGAAACGCCAAGCTTAAGTGCTGCCAGTGTAACCGATGTGCACTTAGCTAGTTTTAATACCAAATTTGTAGGTCCAGGGCATGCTGGTGGGCTTCCTCTGTTTTTACAAACATCTCCAGAGTTTGCCATGAAACGCTTGTTAGCAGCAGGCTCAGGCGCTATTTTTCAGCTTTGTAAAGCATTTAGAAATGAAGAAGCCGGTAGCCATCACAATCCTGAATTTACAATGCTGGAATGGTATCGCCCAGGCTTTGATGAATTTGCTTTAATGGATGAAATGGATGAGCTAATGCAGCTTGTTTTAGGTGTCGCGCCTGCAACTAGACTTACCTATCAGCAAGCGTTTGAAAAAGCACTCGGGCTTGACCCGTTAACCGCAAATATAGAGCAATTAAAGCAGCTTGCTTGTGAGCAGGGGTTTGCTGATATAGCCCAAAATGAAACGCATAAAGATACCTTACTGCAATTATTATTTTGTATGAAAGTGGAGCCAACAATAGGACAAGAAAAACCGTGTTTTGTTTATCATTTTCCAGCTTCTCAAGCGGCACTTGCACAAATTTGTGAACATGATGCACGCGTAGCAGGGCGCTTTGAGCTTTATTACAAAAATATGGAATTGGCTAACGGCTTTAACGAACTAACAAATGCCAGTGAGCAAGCTAAACGTTTTAATGAAGATAACACATACCGCGCTAACAACGGTTTAAAGCAAGTGCCAATGGATACGCGCTTGATTGCAGCATTGGAGCATGGATTACCACAGTGCGCAGGGGTGGCTTTGGGGATTGATAGGTTGGTAATGCTCGCAACAAATAAAGAGAAAATTAAAGACGTAATAGCTTTTGATGTTCAAAGAGCGTGATGCTTAGCCTGTCGGCGTAGGTGGAATATTTGTAGGTGCGAATTTATTTCGCGCTCATGTAATTTAACTTTATAAAAAAGCGAGGTATAAAACCTCACCTACAAATAAAGTGTAAACGCGAACCGTAGGTGCGAATTTATTTCGCGCTCGTGTAATTTAACTTTATAAAAAAGCGAGGTATAAAACCTCACCTACAATAAACATCAAACCCAACAACATACGCTAAACCTGTAGGTGCGAATTTATTTCGCGCTCGTGTAATTTAACTTTATAAATAAGCGAGGTATAAAACCTCACCTACAATAAACATCAAACCCAACAATATACGCTAAATCTGTAGGTGCGAATTTATTTCGCGCTCATGTAATTTAACTTTATAAAAAGCGAGGTATAAAACCTCACCTACAAATAAAAACACCGCGTTTAAATTAAACGCGGTGTTTTTATTTGCTTGCAGAAAGCTTTCATTTGAAAGCCAACGGCTGTGCCTTAAAGATTAAGCGTAAACGTAACACCTGCTACACGAGGCTCACCTAATTGTGTATAGGTATGCGTTGCGTAACCATCTTGTGGGTCATTACCAAACTCAAAACCACGTGTAGGGACTGTTTCGTCAAACACGTTACGAGCCCATGCGCGAACTGCCCACATGTCTGCTTCGTAGCCAAAGCTTAAGTTAACTAAGTTGCTGCTTGGTGCCTGTGAGTTATGACTATCTGAGAAGTAGTAGTCGTCCTTACCTTCAACACCAATCATACCGTAAAGCTCACTTGTAAAGTTATAGCGAGCAGTAAACGCATACTGGTATTTAGGTGACTGTGCTTGCTCACGACCGTCTTGGTTTAAGCCAGACTGCGTTACAAAGTCATCTATTTCAGTGTTTAAGTAACCAGCACTACCCGTTAAAAATAGATTATCAGTTAGTTGGTAACTACCTTCAACTTCTAATCCGTAGTTGCTACCAGAACTTGCGTTATCAACATAACCGGTAAATTGCTGACCTTCTACTTGCCATGCTTTTAACTGAATATCGTCGCGGTGCATGTAAAATGCAGCTAAGCGAAGCGTAAATTTGTCATCAAGCGATGAGCCTTTAACACCAAATTCGCCACTCCATAAATATTCAGGGTCGAAACTGGTGTGTTGCTGGAAAAAATCAGCGCTTAGGTTTAAGCCTTCATCTTTGGCTTTAGCAAGCGCTTCTGAGTTAATACCGCCAGCTTTGTAGCCACGCGTAATGCTGGTGTAGATCATAGTGCGATCAATCACTTGATATTCAAGTGCTATTTTACCGCCAACCATTACGTCGTCGGTGTCTTGTATAAAGCCATTGCTATCGGTGTAGTCGCCTTGGTATTGCTCTACACGTAAACCTGTAATTAATGTTGTTTTAGGGCCAATTGGAGTCGCTACTTGACCATATACTGCAACGTTACTCGTTTCGTAAGTTGAAGAAAACGGGCTTGCTAACCATGTGTATTGGCGCTCTAAATCAACGTCACGGTTTTGGTAATAAATACCCGCAACCCAGTTACCCGTTTTAGAATTAAACTGTAAATCTACAGACTGATCGTCGCGATCGCGGCTGTATAAATCAGTTGAGCTGTATCCATCTGGATGTAAGCCAGCAGCACATAACTTTGGCTCACTTGTATCGTTACATACCCAGTCTTCGTCAAAGCTGTAAAGTAATTCGGTATCAATAGCCGATAGGTTTAGATTTACATCAAAAGCGTCAAAACCCGTGTAAGTATTCTTGACACCTATAGCGTAGCTTTCTTGATTATCTTGGCCTGGTTCATCGGCAACACTATTACGGCTGTTATCAAGCGTAAACGCATCGTAACCATTGTTTATGTCAATATAGTGAAGGTTTAACTCAGTATTTAAATGCTTTGTAAGCTGACTGTTTATTTTAAAGCGGGCTACTTGTTCGTCTTGATTTTGTGTTTCGTCATTTAAGTACAAGTTATCTACGTAACCGTCTGACTTTCTGCGAAAGTAGCTAACGCGTGCGCTAGTGTCATCTGTTAAGCCTGTGCTTGCTGCAATGCCTGCTTCGCGGGTGTTGTATGTGCCGGCACCTACTTGTAATTTTAAACTTGGATCGCTCGTGGCTTTAGCTGAACCCATTTGGATCATACCGGCCATACCGTCTGCGCCAAAGCGTGTACCTTGTGGACCACGGTAAATTTCTACTTGGTCTATATCAAATAATAATGAGCTGCCACCAAGGCCAGAATAGTTAATACCATCAATTACTAAGCCTACAGATGGATTAATAGGATCTACAAATTGTGAACGAAGTCCCACGCCACGAATTTGAATATAACGACCGCGCGACGCACCAGATGCAAAATTTACATTGGCGGTACTGCCTAACATTTCGTCTAAGTAACTTGCACCACGTTGATTAATTTCATCTTCGCTGAATAAGCTCGCACTCGCGCTTAAAGTTTGAATGCTTTCGCGCTGAAAATCGCCGGTTACAACAATTCTTTCTAGGTCGCTATCATCAGCGTTAGCTGCAATTGGTGCACCAAGCAGCGGTAAAAGTGCGGCAGTAATTAAAGACAAACGTAAGTTCATTGGGTTACTTAACTCCATTTTAGGGACTCGTATGGTAGCAATTATTTAAACACATGTGCTATAAACGCGGCAATTATACGTTAAATAATCAGGATTACTAATATGACCTTTAAAGTTGACTTCAAAGTACGTGATTACGAATGTGACTTACAAGGTATCGTAAATAACAGTGTTTATTTTAATTATTTAGAGCATGCTCGCCATGAATTCTTGTACGCACACGGTATTGATTTTGCTCAATTAGCGAAAGATAAAATTAACCTAGTCGTGATGCGCAGCGAAATGGACTATAAACATTCACTATTACCAGGTGATGAATTTTATGTGGCTGTGGAGCCGCAGCGTATTAGTCGTTTAAAATTTGCGTTTAAGCAAACGGTTATACGTAAAAGCGATGAAAAAGTAATGCTCAATGCACTGGTTATAGGAACGTCTGTTAATGAAAAAGGTAGACCGTTTTTACCAGAGCAAATAGATAACGTATTTAAAACTGCAACTTAGTACTTAATCGCATAACTTTTGAACTATCATAGAACAAAAATTTACATTTAAAACATGCATTTTTAACGGATAAAGGGCATAAATATTGTTACAATTACATTAATTAGACAATTAGTTAGTAGTAGCATGAAATTAGCAGCAATACCGATGCTTATAGTCGGTTTATGTGTTGGTTGCGCATCAACAGGGACGGTTACCAGTGAGCAGCTTAAATACACCCAATGGCAATTATCACGTGTTGATGGTTTAGCAATTCCACCTTCGTTTAATGCATCAATGAGCTTTATTGAAGCACTGCAAGTAAACGGTTTTGCTGGCTGTAACAAATTTTTTGGTGAAGGCTCGCTTGAAGAAAGTAACCTTACCGTAAGTAAATTAGGAATGACGCGCAAGTCGTGCGGCGAAGACCTTGATGAGTTTGAGCAGCAGTTATTACAAGCCTTAAAGCAAGGTGCCGAGCTTAAAATGCAAGGCCAGCAATTAGTCATGCAAGGCGAGCAAACATTTGTGTTTATCCCTAAATAATTTTAAGTTTTTGAAAAACAGCCCCTTGCGGGCAGTTTTTAACTGACGTACACTCAGCGCAGATTTGTTGGGTAACACCTTCAAATTAACGAACAGAATTTATATATCAATACTTGTCGGAGTGCCAAAGCTAAGTAATTAGTTTTTGGCTGAGATCGCGAAAGCGGGATCCGTGAACCTGATCAGGTTAATACCTGCGTAGGGAACAAGCTGCCTAAAATGGGACGCTTGTGCGTCTTTTTTTATGCGCACAATAAAGTGATTTTGTTTATTTTAGGCTGCAAAGTAGTATGTACGCTACTTTACGATCTTTCTCTATTCCTCGGAATATCTGACAAGACAACCCTTAAGCAATGAGGCAAGTCATGTCAAATACTACAAATAAAGCGTCACGCCGAGAAACTCGTGCTGCCGCGTCTGAATATATTTATAACTTAACGGGTCAACCGTTTCCAAATTCTCATAAAGTATACGTTGAAGGCACTCAACCTGGTGTGCGTGTTGGTATGCGTGAAATTACGTTAAGTGATACGTTTATTGGTGGCACAGATGAAAACCCTGTTTATGAGTCAAATGATCCGCTACGTGTTTACGATACGTCGGGCCCGTATACCGATCCTAATTTTGAACTAGATGTACGCAAAGGCTTACCAAAATTTCGTGAACAATGGATTGAAAGCCGTGGTGACACCGAAGTTCTTGAATCTGTTACGTCGCAGTTCTCGCAGCAACGCATGGCAGATGAAGGGCTGGATCATATTCGCTTTGATCACCTTCCAAAAATTCGCCGTGGTATCGCGGGCAAAAACGTAACGCAAATGCACTACGCACGCCAAGGGATTATTACTCCTGAAATGGAATACGTAGCCGTTCGCGAAAATATGGGGCGTGCAGAAATTCGTAAAGAATTACTAGCCGCGCAGCATAAAGGCGAGTCGTTTGGTGCGAGTATTCCTGAATTTATCACTCCAGGATTTGTACGCGACGAAATAGCCCGTGGACGCGCTATTTTACCAAATAATATAAACCATCCAGAAACAGAGCCTATGATTGTAGGTCGTAACTTTTTAGTAAAAGTTAATGCCAATATTGGTAACTCATCGGTCAGCTCATCTATTGAAGAAGAAGTAGAAAAAATGGTGTGGTCTACCCGCTGGGGTGCAGACACCGTGATGGACTTATCAACGGGCCGTTACATTCACGAAACGCGCGAATGGGTTGTACGTAACTCGCCTGTACCTATTGGCACAGTACCGATTTATCAAGCGCTTGAAAAAGTAAATGGTGTGGCTGAAGATTTAACGTGGGAAATTTTCCGCGATACGCTTATTGAACAAGCCGAGCAGGGTGTTGATTACTTTACTATTCATGCTGGTGTACTGCTTCGTTACGTACCAATGACCGCTAAACGTGTAACCGGTATTGTGTCGCGTGGTGGCTCAATTATGGCTAAATGGTGTTTAGCGCATCATAAAGAAAACTTTTTATACACACACTTTGAAGACATTTGTGAAATTTTAAAACAATACGATGTGTGTTTTTCACTCGGTGATGGACTTCGCCCGGGTTCGATTGCTGATGCCAACGATGAAGCACAGTTTAGTGAGCTGCGCACATTAGGTGAACTGACTAAAATTGCGTGGAAGCACGACGTGCAGGTATTTATTGAAGGTCCAGGACATGTGCCAATGCACATGATTAAAGCCAATATGGACGAGCAATTAAAACACTGCGACGAAGCGCCATTTTATACATTAGGTCCGCTAACGACCGATATTGCACCAGGGTACGACCATATTACTTCTGGTATTGGGGCGGCTCAAATAGCATGGTACGGCTGTGCAATGCTTTGCTATGTAACACCTAAAGAGCATTTAGGTCTGCCAAATAAAGAAGATGTTAAAGAAGGCTTAATTACCTACAAAATTGCAGCGCATGCCGCCGATTTAGCAAAAGGGCATCCTGGCGCGCAAGAGCGCGATAACGCCTTATCAAAAGCACGCTTTGAGTTTAGATGGCATGACCAATTTAATATTGGTTTAGATCCAGACCGAGCTCGCGAGTATCACGACGAAACCCTGCCGCAAGAATCAGGCAAAGTGGCTCACTTTTGCTCTATGTGTGGTCCTAAATTTTGCTCTATGAAAATTAGCCAAGAAGTACGCGATTACGCTAAAGATTTAGAAACACGTGGTATTGATCCTAATAATGCTGGCGACGCTATTGAAATAAAAATGGTTGATGTAGAAGCCGAAATGAAAGCTAAGTCAGCTGAGTTTAAGCAAACAGGCTCAGAGATTTACCATAAAGCGGTATAAAGTAATTATCGCTAGAAGTTAGATGCAGACGTAGGTGAGGTTTTATACCTCGCTTCTTTAAAAGTTGAAGAAGTGCGAAGTAAATTCGCACCTACTAATAACTGCTTTGGAGGTTTTATGTTTTATAACATTGCTGTGGTGGGTTTTGGTTTAGCAGGGCGCTTAGCTGCCCTTGAGCTAAGTAAGTTGCACCATGTTACTGTGTTTGAAGCCGACGACGAACATACTCAAAATAGCGCCGGTAAAGTCGCTGCAGCAATGCTTGCCCCGCTTGCTGAGTCGGTGTTATGTGAGGCTGATTTAGCTTTAATGGGTCTTGATTCAATGAAGCGCTGGCCCAGCATTATTGCAGAACTTGAAAGTGAGGTTTTTTTTCAGCAGCAAGGCACTTTGGTCATTGCGCATCAGCAGGACAAAGGCGATTTACAAAGCTTTGCACAGCGTATAAAACCGCTAGCTGATCACACTGCCGAGCATATAAATGCCCAACAAATTACAATGCTTGAACCTGAACTTGCTGGGCGTTTTAACCAAGGCTTATTTTTACCTTGTGAAGGGCAAATAGATAACCAAGCATTTTATAAAGCCAGCTTTGCACAGCTCAACAAACGCAAAGTAAAATTTGTATTTAATCAGCGCGTAACCATTAGCGACAATAAAATAAACAATCGACCATTCGATTACATTATTGATTGCCGTGGGCTTGGTGCTAAAAATACTCAAGATGATAAACCGCTTAGAGGTGTGCGCGGCGAAGTAGCAAGGTTATACGCACCAGAGGTAAGTTTAATCAGGCCCGTGCGCTTAATGCACCCGCGTTATCCAATTTATATAGCGCCTAAACCTAACAGTGAATATGTAATTGGTGCGACCGAAATAGAGTCACAAGACAATGGTGCCGCAACAGTGCGCTCAACTCTTGAGTTACTTTCAGCGGCTTATACCGTACACAGCGGGTTTGCCGAAGCACGACTACTTAGTATTCAAACCGGATTACGCCCCGCATTTAGCGATAACCGCCCAGAAGTATCACAAGTTGGTAATGTAATTAGCATTAACGGTTTGTATCGACATGGTTATATGTTGGCGCCGGCATTAGTGGCGCAAGCAGTTTCACGAATAGAGTGAGAGTAGAATGAATATTACAATTAATGGCGAGCTACTTAATGTTAATAGCAAAGCACTCGTTGAGGTACTTCAAAGTTTTGGTGCAGTCGCGCCTTTTGCTGTGGCTGTTAATGGCGAATTTATTCCACAAAGTCGGCACAGTAACTATGTACTTAATGAAGGCGACAGTGTTGAGTTGCTGTCACCCATTCAAGGTGGATAAAGCTCATGCAAACTAAAGACTGTTTAACTATTTATGGAGAGCAAATAAATAGCCGCTTATTAATCGGCTCTGCGCTTTATCCGTCGCCCGACATTATGACCCAATCGATAGTCGCCTCTGGGGCTGAAATTGTAACCGTGTCGCTTAGGCGCCAACAAAGTGCAGCAGCCGGTGATGACTTTTGGCAGTTAATAAAAAATACAGGCTTAAAAATACTCCCTAATACCGCAGGGTGCCACAGTGTTAAAGAAGCGATAACGCTTGCAAAAATGTGCCGAGAGGTATTTGCCACCGACTGGATTAAGCTAGAGCTGATTGGCGATGATTACAATTTACAGCCAGACCCTTTTGCGCTACTTGAAGCCACAAAAATATTAATTAATGATGGCTTTAAAGTATTGCCTTATTGCACCGATGACTTAGTACTTTGCCAGCGCTTAAATGAGCTAGGGTGTGAGGTGCTTATGCCATGGGGGGCACCAATAGGCACCGGTAAGGGATTGTTAAATAGCTATAATTTAAAAACTATTCGAGAGCGCTTACCCGATACCACATTAATAGTAGATGCCGGTTTAGGTTTGCCATCGCATGCCTGCCAAGCACTCGAAATGGGGTATGATGCGGTATTATTAAATTCAGCCATTGCAGGGGCGGGTTGCCCAATTACTATGAGCCGCGCATTTAAAGCCGCAGTTGAAGCGGGGCGCTTTGCATACAAAGCAAAAGCGATGCCGGAAAAAGACGTTGCAGCCCCATCAACCCCAACAATGGGTATGCCATTTTGGCATCAGCAGTGAAGGAAAGAATATGAATAACGTAGTGTGGACAATTGCCGGCTCTGACTCTGGCGGCGGTGCAGGCATTCAAGCTGATATAAAAGCAATGCAAAGTTTTGGTGTACATGGCTGCACGGCGATTACGGCGCTTACTGCACAAAATAGTTTAGGTGTAGAGGCTATTAATGCAGTGTCTACCGATATTATTGAATCGCAGTTACTTGCACTTGAAAAAGACATGAAAGCCAAAGTGATAAAAATTGGCATGTTAGCCAATGTGCAGCAAATTCAGTTGATCAGCGAACATATAAGTCACTATAAAGCTAAGTGGCCTGTGCCCCCCGTTATTGTATATGACCCTGTCGCTATTGCCTCAAGCGGTGACTTACTAACAGAAGAGGACACCGTCAGCGCAATAAAAGAATGTTTACTGCCGCTGGTGGATGTAATAACCCCAAACACCCACGAAACACAGTTATTAACCGGTGTGTATTTAATTGGCCCGGCTGCAATAAAAGAAGCGGCTAATAAGCTATTAAGCTGGGGTGCAAAAGCCGTTGTTATTAAAGGCGGGCATTGGGATTACCCAAGTGGCTACTGCATTGATTATTGTATTGATAGTAGTACGCAAAATGGTGAAGAATACTGGTTAGGCAATCAAAAAATACAAACACCGCATAACCACGGCACTGGGTGTAGCATGGCTTCGGTAATTGCTGCGTGTTTAGCTAAAGACTACCCATTAAAAGATGCCTTTATTTTAGCTAAGGCATATATAAACCAAGGGCTAAAACAGTCTGTTCGATACGGCGAGGGGATTGGACCGGTTGCTCAGACCTCGTTCCCCACTAATTTAGCTGACTACCCACAAGTTATTGAGCCTGGTAGTTGGCTGGGTGATGAACTAGATTTTGATGTGCCGCTTGATTTTAATATGGCGGCTGACTTTGCACCTTGTGAAAGTAAATCGCTGGGCTTATATGCGGTTGTTGATAGCACCGATTGGTTAGAAAAGTGTCTACAACAAGGCATTAAAACAGCGCAGTTACGCGTTAAAAATAAAACACAAGACGAGCTTGATGGGCTCATTAAGCAAGCTGTTGAGCTGGGCAAGCAATACAACGCACAGGTATTTATAAACGATTACTGGCAGCTGGCTATTAAACATGGTGCGTATGGTGTGCATTTAGGGCAAGAGGATTTAGAGATTGCTAATTTAGCGGCAATTAAAGACGCTGGGTTAAGGCTTGGGCTTTCTACTCATGGTTTTTATGAAATGCTACGTGCGCATAATTATCGCCCTAGTTATATGGCATTTGGTGCTATTTACCCAACCACAACAAAAGATATGACAGGGCAAATACAAGGCCTTGAAAAGCTGATTAAATTTGTACCGCTTATGCAAAGCTATCCAACAGTGGCAATAGGCGGTATTGACTTAAGCCGTGCAAAGCAGGTAGCGAATACCGGCGTAGGCAGTGTTGCCGTAGTGCGTGCGATTACCGAAGCTGATAATTACGTAGAGGCTATAAGCGCTCTGCAAGTAGCCATAAGCAGTGCAAATTAATACTAACAAGGGCAATACTAACAAGGCCGGTAAACGTGAATGAGCTAAGCGATAAAGAAACCCTGCGTTACAGCCGCCATTTATTGCTTAAAGAAGTTGGGCTTGAAGGGCAGTTAACGCTTAAATCCTCAACGGTTGCTGTAGTGGGGGCTGGTGGTTTAGGTAGCCCAGCACTTTTATATTTAGCCGCTGCGGGTGTTGGAACGCTTATTTTAATTGACGATGATGAGGTTGAGCTTTCAAATTTACAGCGCCAAGTGCTTTATAAAATAAATCACTTAGGGCAAAACAAGGTCACTGCAGCGGGTAAAGTATTAGCGAGCCTGAATAATCAAATAGAAATAGTAACGCATTGCCAAAAGTTAGATGAGAATAATGCAGCTAACATACTAAAAGGTGCTGACATTGTACTTGATTGCTCTGATAACTTTAGTACTCGCTATAGCGTTAATCGTTATTGTATTAGCAATAAAACACCGTTAATTTCGGGTGCTGCATTGGCAACCAAAGGGCAGTTAATGGGCTTTAATTTTAGGCAAAGTGATAGCCCGTGCTATGGCTGTGTTTTTCCACAAAGCGAAGCTACACCGGTTATAAATTGCAGTAACGCAGGAGTGATTAGCCCGCTACTTGGTGTAATTGGCTCTATGCAGGCGCAACTTACGCTCAACTTATTATTAGGTCATTTAAGTGGCAGTGTATTTATAACGTTTGATGCGCTTACTTTAAAACAACAGCACTTTAAAGTGATTAAAGATTTAGAGTGTAAAGAGTGTGGAAAATAGGTTTTTGAGGGGCTTGTGCCTGTTATTAAATGTGGCGTTAAAGAATTAAAAGCTGCGCTTTTCGCGTGAGCAAGCTTCACGCCTACAACATATCAAACTTCTGCACCAAGCTTGTTGATGCACAGCTTGCTGGCGTGACGAGCAAAACTCGTAATTTCTATGCCAGGTGTCTTCTCTTTTGCTTCTCTTTGTGCAATAAGATCTTAAGTGATTTATTCACAAAGAGGTTAAGAGGGCGCTTCGCTTTAGAGAAGCCAATAAGTAAGTAAAGTATCAGTTATAAATATTAAAAGCGGCCCTTTTCGCGTAAGCAGGCTTTACGCCTACAAAAATAAAAAACCGCGTTTAAATAACGCGGTTTTTTGATTTCTAATTAACGATTGATTTTAGTCGTTAATTTTTGCAAACGCAGTACCTAAGCGAGTAACCACTTCTGGTAGTTGATCGTCCAGTATTTCAGCTTTATCAGCACCCCATGCTAGTACCACAGTAGAGCCTAATTTAAAGCGACCCATCTCTTCACCCTTTTTAAGCGTGATAGCGTTATCGCCAGTGGTTGGGTATTTCCAACTAAATACATCGCTACCTGCTGGTGGCGTTACAGTACCTGCCCAAATAGTTTCTATGCTGGCTACAATTGTTGCACCAACAAGTACCATAGCAAGCGGACCAATCTCAGTTTCAAAAATTGCTACCACACGTTCGTTACGTGCAAACAAGTTAGGCACGTTTTGCGCTGTAAGTGGATTTACTGAAAATAAATCACCTGGCACATAAATCATTTTGCTTAGTGTGCCATCAACTGGCATATGAATACGGTGGTAATCTTTAGGCGCTAAATAAATAGTGGCAAACTTACCGCCTAAAAAAGGTGTTGTATCATCTTGTGAGCCGCCTAGTAGCGCTTGTAAGCTGTAATCGTGTCCTTTAGCTTGTATTAGCTGTCCGTCAACAATATCGCCTAGCTGGCTGATTGCGCCATCCACTGGATGAATGATGATATTGCTATCTTCTACCATTGGGCGCATGCCGTCTTTTAAAGGGCGAGTAAAAAATTCATTAAAGCTTTTATAATGAGCCGGATCTGGGTATTGGGCTTCGCTCATATCTACTTTATATTGCTTAATAAATAGTTTAATTAAAGTCGTTGTTAAAGCACCCGCTTTTGCAGCAGCTAATTTTCCGACTACGCGTGAAATAAAATGTTTTGGCATTGCGTACTGCATTGCGATTTTAAATTTGTCTAAACTCACAGTATTTTTCCTAAATTATACGCGAGGCGCACGGGCGCCTGCACGGCCATCGGCCATTGTTTCTAAAATTCGGTGGTAGCTGTCAAAGCGCAATTGAGAAATTCTTCCATCGGCTACTGCTTCTTTAACGATGCAACCCGGATCGTTTAAATGTTTACAGTCTCTAAAGCGGCACCCGCCTATAAATTCTCTAAACTCTTTAAAGCACCACGTTACACGCTCAACATCTAAATGCCACAAACCAAACTCACGAATACCTGGCGAGTCGATTAGGTTACCGCCACTTGGTAAATGGTGAAGGCGTGAAACAGTTGTTGTGTGCTGGCCTAAGCCGCTGTTTTCAGATACTTCTTTAGTTAATATTTCAGCGTTAGGCAATACAGTATTAACGAGGGTTGATTTACCCACACCACTTTGGCCAACAAAAATATTATTTTTATCAACAAGTACTTCTTTTAATTTATCGATACCATCGCCTGATATATTACTAACAAGGAGTACTTGGTAATCAAGTTTACGATAGATATCGAGAACTTTTTGTATTTCGTTAAGGCCTGCTTCGTCAATTAAATCGGTTTTATTGAGCACTAAAATTGGCTCAATGCCCATATCTTCACAGGCTATTAAATAACGGTCGATAATACTGGGTGTAAATTCGGGTAATACCGCCGATACCATGAGTATTTGGTCAATGTTGGCTGCAATAACTTTAACACCGTCGTAAAAATCAGGGCGGGTAAGTTGCGAGCGACGCTCTTGCGTGGCTTCAATTACACCGGCTAAATCACCTTCACTTACTTTGGCACGGCGAAATAATACTTCATCACCACATACTAAATTAGACACAGTACGGCGTATATTACAGCGAAGTACATCGCCATTTTCAGTTTCGACATCGGCGTGTTGGCCAAAACGACTGATCACAATTGCGCTCTCGACCTGACCTAAGTTATCGGTTTGCCATTCTTGCGCCCCTTTTTTAGCCGGTCTTGAGTCTGCGCTATTAATGCGCTTTTGGTGATTGGCCTTGATCTGACGCGATTGGCCTTTACTTAATTTTTTTTGTTTTGCCACTGGAGGCCTATAACCTTAGTTAAATGTCGCTTTTCCTAAAAAAAGCTTTAGCTCGACGGTTGATGCTAATATGATATATCGAAATGCGTTGGATCTAAAGGAAAGCACCGCTTAGGTAATTATGACTATTAATAAATCAAATTTAATTTGGCTCGATCTTGAAATGACAGGGCTCGAACCAGAGACCGATAAAATACTCGAAATTGCGACGGTTGTCACTGACGCAGACCTGAATATATTAGCCGAAGGGCCAACTATAGCTATTCATCAAAGTGATGAATTACTAAATGGCATGGACGAGTGGTGTACTACTCAACATGGTAAGTCGGGTTTAACAGCACGCTGCAAAGCAAGTACCTTTGATGAAGCCTATGCTGTAGAGCAAACTTTAGCGTTTTTAAAGCAGTGGGTACCAGCAGGCACTTCGCCAATGTGTGGTAATTCAATTGGTCAAGACCGCCGCTTTATGAATAAATATATGCGCGAGCTTGAAGACTTCTTTCATTACAGAAATCTTGATGTGAGTACTATTAAAGAATTAGCACGTCGCTGGAAACCAGAAGTGCTTGCAAAAGTGAACAAAAAAGGCTCACACCTTGCTTTGGATGACATTAAAGATTCGATTATGGAATTAAAAGTCTATAGAGAAAATTTCTTTAATTTGTAAAAAACACTTGCAAACAGACTGTATTATTGTAGAATCCTGCCCCGCTCAAGACGATAACCCACGCGGGGTTAGTGCGTTTGAGTGATTGAATTACCATCAATAAATGCGGTACTAGCTCAGTTGCTAGAATGTTGAACGCGACCTGTCGCGCACCAACGTAAAATAACTGAAGAAATAAAAAATGCGGTACTAGCTCAGTTGCTAGAATGTTGAACGCGACCTGTCGCGCACCAACGTAAAATAACTGAAGAAATAAAAAATGCGGTACTAGCTCAGTTGGTAGAGCGCGACCTTGCCAAGGTCGAGGTCACGAGTTCGAGCCTCGTGTACCGCTCCAATTTCTAACCAAAAGAAATTGAAGTGAATAAAAGCTAGCTCAGTTGCTAGGATGTTGAACGCAATTTATTGCGCATCAATAAAATAACTGAAAAATGCGGTACTAGCTCAGTTGGTAGAGCGCGACCTTGCCAAGGTCGAGGTCACGAGTTCGAGCCTCGTGTACCGCTCCAATTTCTAACCAAAAGAAATTGTAGTGTTGAATGAAAATATAATGCGGTACTAGCTCAGTTGGTAGAGCGCGACCTTGCCAAGGTCGAGGTCACGAGTTCGAGCCTCGTGTACCGCTCCAATCTTTTTATATCCTTTCAAAATTTTCTGTATTAAAAATCATAAATAAAATTATAATTTAAAATCTCTCTTATCTACTTTATTCTATGTGCAATATTCAGCATTGAAGTTTTGGTTGTTAGAAGCTATCGCTTCGCGCGAGCTCAGCGCCTACAAGAAAGGTGTCGTACTTTGAAGTTATGAGATATGAGTGAGGTAGGAAGAGTTAATACTTTGAAACCGAGAGCTTTTATTAAAATAGCTCCCCTTGAATAGTTGCTATAACTCGTCTAGAGCCACCAGAATCACGATGTTCACCTAAATAAATGCCTTGCCATGTACCTAACGCTAAATAACCATTTGAAATAGGAATACTTAGCTCACAGCCTAACGTACTGGTTTTTATGTGTGCAGGCATGTCGTCGTCACCTTCATAATCGTGGCGATAATAAGGTTGACGCTCAGGAACGAATTTATTGAAATGGCTTTCCATGTCCATACGAACAGTGGGATCTGCATTTTCGTTTATTGTAAGGCTCGCTGAGGTATGCTGAATAAATAAATGTAACAAGCCTATTTTGTAACTCGCCAGTTCAGGAAGTTGAGATAATATTTCGTCATCAATTATATGAAAACCTCGCGGGCGAGGTTTTAATGTAATTTGCTTTTGCTGCCAACTCATAGTTTATCGAAGCTAACTTCAATGTTTGCATTACCAGCATCACAACTAAATGGCATGATGATTTTTTTACCTTGGCTTTTATGAGTAATTGTATGACCTTTACCCGATACCACAATAGGCGTTGCCATATCAAAGTCGAAACCTTTCTCGCCAAGTAAATTTTTAGCACCACCAGTTACCATGTTGGTTATTTCGCCAACCATATCGGTAACTTCTTCATCTATGGTATCAGGGCGTTCGCCAAGCATACGCTCCATGATGGTTAATGCTAATCCTTCATCAAATGTAATTGAAAATGATCCACGCGTTTGCGGGCCAACCATACCAATCAAACCTGATACATCACCACAGGCTATCTCATCAGTTTTAATGCGAGGTTTACCCGGCTTCAATTGAGTTTGAGCCATAGTGCTTAAAACATTAATTAAAGAAGATAAAAAAGGATTGATGAATTCTACATTCATAGTGGCTACTCTTAAATTTGTTCTGTGAAATGACTATATAGTTTGAGTATAGTCACTAAGGATAACTTTGAAGGATTATGATGCTCTGCAAGATTCACATTTACCATGTGCTTCTATTGTTTGCCCTGATACGACAAAGCCACCTTCGGCAGCTAGATTATTAAGCTCATGCGAAATTACACTCGAGTGTAATTCTTTAACAAAGCCACATGTATCGCAAATTAATAATTGTACCGGGTGAATATGATCAAAATGATGGCACAGCATAAATGCATTTGTGCTTTCAATTTTATGAATAAAACCTAGTTCAGCTAAAAAGTCTAATGCACGATAAATAGTTGCAGGTTTAGCACCTGTTTCAGTTACTTTTAATTGCTCAAGCAAATCGTATGCACCAACACCACCTTGTGCACTGGCTAATAGACGAAATACTTTCTCGCGGATAGGCGTAAAACGCGCACCACGGTTGTCACAAACTTGTTTTGCTTTACTTACGAGTGATTCTATATTCATCATTACTCTTATCCTTATGCTACCGTGATATACTAACATACTGTGTTGTAGTTGCAGCGTTTTTATTAAGCGCTTTTTACCTAGGAAACCCAGTAATGCACGAACTATTGGCTATATTTATTTTCTTTTTTGCGGTTATTGACCCCATTGGCACTGTACCTGTATTTATTGCAGTCACACGTGGTGATGATGAGAAGTTTAAACGTAAAGTTATATTTAAAGCGGTAGGCGTATCTGCATTAGTGCTTTTATTTTTTGTACTCGCAGGTGAGCAATTACTTAACGCAATTGAAATTCCACTTTCGGCTTTTCAAATAGCCGGCGGTATCATATTACTTATTTTTGCACTTTCAATGATATTTGGTGAAAGTAAACCAGAAGCCGAAATTAAAAGTGTACGCGACAGCACTGAAACCGCTATTTTTCCGCTTGCGATTCCGTCTATCGCGAGCCCTGGCGCTATGTTAGGCGCCGTATTAATGACTCGTAATGAAGAGTATACCTGGGTTGAGCAGTTACTAACGTCTTCAATGATGCTTGCTGTATTAGCAGTTGTACTGGTTTTGTTACTACTTGCAACGCATGTACATAAATTAATTGGTGACAGTGGCGCAAGTATAATAAGTAGAATTATGGGGCTTATTTTAAGCTCGGTTGCCGTTACTAATATTTTAAATGGCATAGCCCATTATTTTGGCTTGCAGGTGTTCTCTTAACATTGATGCCTGCCAGGCTTTTGTGTAAAATGCAGCGCCTTTTAAGCTGTGCTTAATAACTTTAATACCCTGAGGTTTGCTTTGAATAAATGTACTTTGGATAGACGCTTTTCTGTGGCACCAATGCTTGATTGGACTGATCGCCATTGTCGTACTTTTCATCGCAAAATGACTAAACATACTGTGCTTTATACTGAAATGATAACCACAGGGGCTATTTTATTTGGTCGAGGCGACTACTTACATTTTAATAAACACGAAGGCCCAGTTGCACTGCAACTTGGTGGCTCTGATCCTAAAGCGCTTGCGCAATGTGCAAAACTGGCAGGTGAGCGTGGCTATGACGAAATAAATTTAAATGTAGGTTGCCCGTCAGACAGAGTTCAAAATGGTCGATTTGGCGCATGCTTAATGGCTGAGCCTCAATTAGTTGCTGAGTGTGTTGCAGCAATGAAAAGCGAAGTAAGTATTCCTGTAACTGTTAAAACGCGTATTGGTATTGATGAGCAAGATTCGTATGAGTTTTTATGTGCGCTTATTGAAGCGTCTCATAAAGTAGGGTGTGATGATTTTATTATTCATGCTCGTAAAGCATGGCTCAATGGTTTAAGCCCGAAAGAAAATCGTGAAGTCCCACCGCTTGATTACCCACGTGTTTATCAACTTAAAAAAGATTATCCGCAGCTAGACTTAAGCCTAAATGGCGGCGTTAAAACAATTGAGCAGAGCCTAGAACATCTACAACATATCGATGGTGTAATGATTGGGCGTGAAGCTTACAGTAACCCATTTATGCTCAATGACGTTGATGAGAAAATTTATGGTGATGCTGCAAACACACAATCACGCCACGACGTAGTGCGCTCAATGTACAGCTACATTGAAGAAGAAATGCGTTTGGGTGCTAATTTTTGGCATATTGCACGTCACATGCTCGGTATTTTTCAGGGGCAGCCTGGTGCACGCGGTTTTAGACGCCACCTCTCTGAAAGTGGTCATGGTAAGCAAGCTGATTTATCGGTAATGGATAAAGCATTAAGCTTTGTACCAGAATAAAGCTAAGCTTTTAAAATTCTAAACTTAAGCCACTTTCGAGTGGTTTTTTTGATCCTAAAAATTAGTCAAAATCATAATTTATTGGCCAATTACACTCTATGTTGTTCAGCTGGAAGTCACTAAAAACTAGAGTGCTTGTTGTTTATCACTATGATTTTAAATGTTTTATTTTTATTTTTATGAACTTGGCACAACTCTTGGAATCTCCTTGTTGAAATTAATTAAAAATCAACTGGAGAATACCATGGGAATATTTAACCGCGTAAATGATGTAATTCAATCAAACATTGTCGCTATGCTTGATAAAGCTGAAGACCCAGAAAAACTTTTAAACTTAATGCTTACCGAGATGCAAGATGCGTTGAATGAGTGCCGTAGTACAGCAGCCGCTTTATTGTGTGAAGAGAAAATAATTAATCGCCAAATTGATACTAAAAAAACAGAATTAGCAGCTTGGCAAATTAAAGCAGAACGTGCGGTTGAGAAGGGCAGTGATGACCTTGCTAAGTCTGCCTTACTTGAAAAGCAGCGCGTTAACGAAAGCATTGAAAATAAGCAAGCTCAACTAGAAACACTGCAAGAGTCTATTGCAAAAATTAAGGTTGATTGTGAGCGTCTGCAGCAAAAAATGGCTATGGCTAAAACTAAGCAAGCTCAGTTAATGCAACGTCATAATGTTGCTATTGCTAGAGGGCGAATCAGTACGCAACTACAAAGCGATAAAGTAGCTCATGCGTTGTCTCGTTTTGAACAAATAGAGCAGCGTGTTGAAGGTATTGAAGCTCAAGTAGAGGCTTATGAGCTGACTGATACAGCAAGCTCTACGAGTGCCCAAATTGAGTCGTTAGTTAAAAATGAAAAAATTGATGCTGAACTGGCTCGCTTAAAAGCGAACTTAAATACTAATTTAAAACAAACTGCTTAGGAGATTGCTATGAACAGCTTTAATCGTCAACGAGGTTGGTATAAAGATACTCTAAATAAAAAAATATCGGGTGTTTGTAGTGGTTTAGCCCATAGATTGGACTTTCCTGTATGGGCAACACGCGTAGTTACTATTTTGTTGTTTTTGAGTTTTCCGTTTGCAGTTGCACTTGGTTATTTTATAGCGCATTGCTGCCTTGAAAATAAAGAGTATTAATACCAACCGGCATAAATATTTGAACAATTTAACGAATTAAATCACTCTATAACGTTGTTAAAAATTTTTATTTAGAACAACTAGATATAAAAATTTTTTGCCTAGTTATAGCGCAATTTTCTTATCGTTAAATAGACCTCATATATAAACCGGTTGGTATAAGGAGAGTTACTATGAAAGCTTTGGCAGTATGTGTAATTATCTATTTATTACTGTTTACTGATTTAATTACGTTTGTGCAGATTGATTCTTGGCAGTTGCCGTTATGGATTGCTGATATTAGCTGGGCTGGGCTCGAGCTTGTAGGTGCTTTGGCCGCAATTGTTGCTGTAGTTGCTGTAGTGGCTTTAATTACTATGGGATTAGTTGGTGCGGGTGTAGTGGCATTAGCAGGGACTGTTTTAGCGCTTTTATTCGGATCTATAATGATTGCATGGCCGTTACTATTTGTTGCAGTGTTGTGCTGGCTTGTTGCCGATAACAAAAAAGTAGCCTCTTAATCCTTAATTTGACTGACTATTATAGGTTAACTATGTTAAATTTAGCCTGTAATTTAAAGTTCTCATAAGGATAAGAATGATGACGAAACTATGTTTTTCGATGGCTTCTGCATTAATATTTAGTTTTTTTTCGTCATCGTTGGCGGCGCACTCAGGGCACGATCATGGTTCTGATGTGGCTGTGCTCGAAGTAACTAACGCGCAAATTAGAGAGTTTTTACCTGGCAGTACTTCAACTGTAGGTTATTTAACGCTAATAAATCACAGTGGAGCCGCAGCAACTTTAACTAAGGCAACTATTGATGGCTTAGGGCGTGTTGAAATACACGAGCATTCACATGTAGACGGCATGATGAAAATGCAACAAGTTGAATCAGTTGAAATTAAAGCGCACGAAAGTGTCAGTTTTCAACCTGGCGGTTATCATTTAATGGTATTTGAACCACAAGAGCCATTAAAAGTAGGGCAAGAACGCAAACTCACGCTATATTTTAGTGACGGTAATCGCTTGTTCACTAATGCTCAAGTCGTGTCGCTTGAAGCGCAAGCTACGCAGTCAAAACCATCTACTCAACACGCTCATCACTAGGAGTACACATGTCGCAACACAAAGGAAAAATAGCAGGAATAGTTGTTTTACTGCTTATCATATTTTACGCAATTGCTGTTTATTGGAGCACTGAGCCTTCACGTTTTGATGTTGTTGCAAACGCCAAAGAGCAAGCGCAGCTTCGTAATGAAAAAATAGTTACGGGTTATGTAACTACTTCTACATTAATTACAGTAGCAAATACCTTACTAGATAAACCCGGTGGCTACTTATCAAATGATGTAATACCACCAAGTATTATTATGGATGATATGCCAGCGTGGGAATATGGCGCACTAGAAATGGTACGTGATTTATCGCTTTCTATGCGAAAAGATTTTAGCCGTTCGCAATCACAATCAACGGAACATGAAGCACTTAAAAAGGCGCAGCCACAGTTTAATATAAGCTCTGAAGCATGGGCATGGCCAAGTGCTGAAGGTGAGTATCAAAAAGGTATTGATTATTTAATGGTATATCGTGGACAAATTGCTAACGAGCATGAGCGCGATAGCCAATTTTATGCACGAGCAGATAACTTACGTAGTTGGCTTAAAGAAGCTGAAAAACGTTTAGGTAGCTTAAGTCAGCGTTTAAGTGCCAGTGTAGGCCAAGAAAAAGTGAACACCGATTTAGCGGGTAATTCATCTAATAAACAAGCAACTCTTGCTCCACTGCAGCAGCAAGTAAGAACACCGTGGTTAGAAATTGACGATGTATTTTACGAGTCGCGCGGTGCTACTTGGGCATTACTACATTTTTTACAAGCGATAGAGTACGACTTTGCTGATGTACTTGAAAAGAAAAATGCGCGTGTAAGCGTTCAACAAATTATACGTGAGCTTGAGGCAACCCAAGAAACAGTGTGGAGCCCACTTATTTTAAACGGGAATGGTTTTGGCTATGTTGCTAACCACTCTTTAGTTATGGCAAATTATATTTCTAGAGCCAATGCGGCTTTAATCGAACTTAGCGAACTACTAGCTCAAGGATAAAAAATGAAAAAGTATTGTTTAGCAGCAGCCCTTTCAATGGCATGTTTAGCACCGGCAGCGCAAGCTGACACTTTACTAGGTTTATACGTAGGTGTTGATGGATGGAAGTCAGATAACGATGGCCAATTTTCTTACAAAAATAATGCATCTCAAGATTTTAATTTTGAAGATGAGACTTTTGTAAGTTATTACGCGGCGCTTGAGCACCCAGTGCCGTTAGTACCAAATATCAAATTAAAGTATACAGAGCTTGAGTTAAATGGTTCTGCGCTGCTTACAGATACATTTAGCTTCAATGGTTCTGATTATGTTGTTGGTTCTACTGTAAATACGGTAAGTGATTTAACGCATATTGATTATATTTTTTATTATGAAATTTTTGATAATGACTTAATTTCAATAGACCTAGGTTTAAATGCTAAACAGTTTGACGGTGATATTGTTGTAAGTGGCACTACCCAAAATGGTGGTACTAACTTTACCGAAACCAAAGACTTCTCTGGTTTTGTTCCTCTTGCATACGGCCGTGCCGAAGCTGGCTTACCATTTACTGGTTTAAGTGTATTTTTTGAAGGTAGCTTTTTGGCTATTGACGACAGTAAAGTACAAGATTATCAAGTAGGCGTAGCGTGGGAACTTATTGATAACCTAGCAGTAGATGTTGCTGTTAAAGCAGGTTACCGCTCTATGGTATTAGAACTTGATGATGTAGATGATATTACTACTGATATTGATGCATCTGGCCCATTTGCGGGTATTCAGGTTCATTTTTAATTCGTATTTTCTAATTAAACAAAGCGTGGCATATTATTTTATTGCGTGCCACGCTAAATCAAACTCTCCCTCTAGCGCATTATTAATCAACTGCTTATAGACCTTATTGACAGGGAAATTAATGAGTTTAGATAGCTCATCACCTGTTTGAGTAAATTTGTAATAGCTTAATACCAAATCACTACTCTTTGCTTTTAACGTTACTTTTTGCGATAAAAATGAAAGGGTAAGTTCTTGCCCCGCTTTAAGCACTGCAGATTCAATTTCTTTTCTATACAGTAAATTAAGATCCATGAGCGTTAAAATATCAGGAAAGCTAATACCCGTTTTTCCTAAATTTAGAGATACTTTATTGCCTTTTCGTAGCAAATCAAACAAGGACGGTTTTTTGTAAAAGCCGAGTAATATAAAGTGGCTGTCGTCTTTTTCGTTATAGCCTGAGAGCGACACACATTTTTGCAAAGAGTCTGCTTCTCGCTGTGTCATATGTTTTAAAGTTTGTAGGCTTTTAATTGAAAACGTACCAGGATTAAGTGTTTCTCCTGTTAAAATTTTTGCCCATAAAATTTGCATTGATTCATTAGAAGTATCTTCACACAGAGCTATAAAATGCTCTACCCAATCAACATCGGGCTGTTTACTACTTGCTACATCAGGGCAAAACCCCATAGCCATTGCTAAAATTGATTCTATATTTTGTTGTTGTTTAATAAGTAATAAATCTTGGCGCTTTTGAGCGCGAGCTAAAACAGAGTTTTCACTGTTAATATGATAAAGCGGCTTAATTTGGCCCTTAATATCGTAACTTTGCTCGTTAGTGGGTAGTACACCGTTACTACCTACTTTTGTTATAGGGTAACCAAGTAAGGATTCGATGATGTTGGCAAGATTAATTCTCGCCTGTGCTGTTTTGACTGTCATGACTGTGCATTATCCTTTGTGGATCACTAAGCTGTGCAACAGTTTGAAGGTTATTTAAACCCAGTGAAACTGTATTACTGAGTACGTACTCGCTTAAAATTGCAGTGTAACCAGATATTAAAGGAGCAGTTGTTTGACCTTTAATATTACATATTAACGTAACTATACCGTTTTGCTCGCTAAGGTTAAAAGTGCCTCTAATAATATGTTCAGCATTTAAAAGTATGTTGAAGCTGACTTTATTTTGGCTTACCGAAGTTATGATCATTTCACCATACCCCCATTTTCCTTTCCAAGACTGATGAGCCCCTAGGCCAGAACTGGGTTCGCCCAAAGTAAAACGTATGCTGGGGTCTACTTTTTCCCATGGAGACCATTTTTGCCATTGGCTAAAGTCGGTGATAAGCGGCTTTATTACTTTAAGATTGGCATTAATTTCGATTGTTTTATTTACACTATAACTTTGAGGCAGTATTAGCCCTACCAGTGCCAATACTAATAGTAATAACAGTACGCATTTGATTAATATTTTTAATGGTTTAATAAGCACACCTTTTATTAGTTTTTCAAGTTGAAATACAACAACTTTTTATTAATCGACTATAGTATGAATTAGATTATAAACCAAAAATAATTTATTGATTGCTACTTAGGAGAGCGAATGTCGTCAGATCAAAACGATTTTTTATTTTTTGAACAAGATTTTGAAGACGATGCTGTTGTTGAGCAGACTAAGTTTTGGGATATTTTAATTGTTGATGACGAACCTGAGATTCATTCTGTAACAAAATTAGCTTTGTCTGGCGTTGAGTTTTTAGGGGCAGGCTTGCGATTTCACGATGCTTATTCGGGTGCAGAAGCAATAGAAGTGCTAGCTAAAAATAAAAATATTTCGGTTATTTTTTTAGACGTTGTTATGGAAACTGACGATGCCGGTTTGCAGGTTGTAAAAAGGGTGCGTGACGAATTAAATAATCAACATGTAAGAATTATTTTAAGAACAGGGCAAGCAGGTATTACACCAGAAGAAAAAGTAATACGAGAATACGACATAAATGACTATAAAACGAAAACAGAGCTGACTCGTTCTAAGTTAGTAACTTCGCTTATAACCGCTATTCGCTCATACGAGCAGGTATGTCAGCTTGAATATCAAAGTGATGCAATGAACACGATTGTTTCAGCATCAAAGTCTATTTTAGGACTTACTGATGTTAAGCAATTATGCAAAGAAATCATCAAGCACATGAGTATTATTTTAAAATGTTCACCTAGAGGGCTTGTTTGCAGTAAGTTAGATGGCGATGATTTTATTCAGGTCTTAGGTGGTTGCGGGCATTACGAAAGCTATTTTGGTAAAAAATTAATTAATGTTGATAGCAAAGTATTTGAACAAGTTGAGTCGTGTTTTGGTTTGTCAAAGCACCAACACATAGACTCAAGTTCAACATTTATATTAAAAAGTAAGCATCGAAAAGCGGCTTTATATATAGAGTGCGACCACATTCCCTTACAAGCACAGCTACAATTTGCTGAAATTTTCTTAACTAATGTAAGTGTAGCACTTGATAACATAAGGTTATTTGTAAAGTTAAGAGATGCTGCTTATAAAGATGTGCTTACTGGTATTTCAAATCGTACTAACTTTATTGAGCGTGTGGTGAGTTATCAAAAGCCACACGTGAACGATCATGTATTTGTATTACTTGATGTAGTTAATTTTGCAGATATTAATAACGGCTTAGGGCAAGAGGTCGGCAATAAAGTATTAATTGGCATTGTGCAAAGGTTAAGAGAAAATTACCCAACAGCTAAATTACTATCACGTATTGGCGCTGATGTTTTTGGTTTTATTATTCGCCAAGACGAATTTGACTTAAAAAAATTGAATGAGCAATTAGGTATTTCATTTTACGCAGAAGAACATTTACTCCCTATCGATTTTAGAGTGGGCTTATGCCAACAACAAGACTTTCAAAGTAGCGGTATTGATACACTGAAAGTTGCTTATATTGCACTTGACCAAGCTAAAAAAGCAAAGCATAAAGAAGGCGTTTATTACAATATTGATATGCAAGATAAGATGGCTTGGCGGATAGGGATTATTAGGCAGTTACGTCATGACTTTGCTCGAAATAAATTAGAGGTATGGTACCAACCTCAACTTGCACTAGATGACTTATCGCTAATTGGATGTGAGGCATTATTACGCTGGCCGGCAAGTGATGGCGTGTATATATCGCCGGCTGTGTTTGTGCCACTTGCAGAGGATGCGGGCTTAATTGTTGATATAGGGCAGTGGGTATTAGAACAAGCTTGCCAACAGCAAAAGCGCCTAGGAAATATGGGCACAGAAATTTGTATTGCAGTTAATGTGTCTGTTCCACAGTTTAAAGTAAAAGGTTATGCGCAAACTGTTAAAAATACATTGTTAAAATATGGTGTTAAGCCAAAAAACATAGAATTAGAAATCACCGAGAGCGTAGTAATGGATGAGCTGGAAACGGTTATTAGTACACTAAGTGAGCTAAAAGAACTCGGAATGGAAGTTGCTCTTGATGACTTTGGTACTGGTTTTTCGTCGCTGAGTTACATTCAAAGTTTACCACTGGATAGGTTAAAGATAGACCGTGCATTTATTAAAGACTTACCAAATGACGACACTGGCGCTATTGCTGCCTTAGTTATATCTCTTGGTGCTAAATTGGGCTTAAAAACAATTGCTGAAGGGGTCGAAACACAAGAGCAAGCCCAGTTCTTAAAAAATTTAGGATGCGATGAAGTACAAGGTTTTATGTATGCTAAACCCATGCCTGAAAATGAATTAATAGAATTTATAAATAAACGCTAAAAAGATTAACTTATTATTTAAGCTAATGAACGATTTAGAATTTAAGGCGCGATATGCTTTGACTACTTTGTATATATAAACAATTTAGTAGGGTATAATTCGCGCCTTTTGTTATTCTACGGCCACAATTATGAGCACACTCAAAGCTAAGCGCGCCTTATTTTCATACCCTAAATACTGGGCTGAATGTTATGGCACCGCGCCATTTTTACCAACTACACGTGAAGAAATGGATGCACTTGGCTGGGATAGCTGCGACATAATAATAATTAGTGGTGACGCGTACGTCGATCATCCTAGTTTTGGTATGGCGGTAATTGGCCGTGTACTTGAAGCGCAAGGCTTTAGAGTGGGTATTATTGCCCAGCCAGCATGGGACTCTAAAGATGCATTTATGGAACTAGGCAGACCGAATTTATTTTTTGGTGTAACGGCTGGTAACATGGATTCGATGATCAATCGCTATACAGCTGAAAAGCGTATGCGCCACGATGATGCTTACACGCCAGATAACGTAGGTGGTAAACGTCCAGATCGCGCCGTAATGATTTACTCGCAAAAATGCCGTGAAGCATACAAAGGTATCCCAATTGTTATTGGCGGTATTGAAGCGAGTCTTCGTCGTATAGCTCATTACGACTATTGGCAAGAAAAAGTACGTCGTAGTATTTTGTTTGATGCAAAAGCTGATATTTTAATTTACGGTAACGCAGAGCGTCCGTTAGTTGAAGTTGCACATCGTATTGCCGCAGGCGAAACAATGGATACTATTCAAGATATTCGCGGCACGGCTGTTATCAGAAAAGAACCTTTACCAGGCTGGCGTGGAAGTGACTCCACCGCTATAGATAAAATTGGTAAAATCGACCCTATTCCAAATCCATACGGCGCTGATGATGTTGGCTGTAGTAAATCTGAATTTAAACAAGCGGGTATAGACTTAAAGGCAGAAGCTGCAAAACCGATTATGGTTCAGCCTGCGCGACCTAAGCCATGGGAAAAAACTTACGTTAAGTTACCTGCTTATGAGCAAGTAAGTGTTAACAAACCTCTATACGCCCACGCTTCGCGTATTCTACATCAAGAAACAAATCCTGGTTGTGCAAGAGCACTGTTTCAGCGACACGGCGATCGTTCTATTTGGGTAAACCCGCCAGCATACCCATTAGAAACACATGAGATGGATGCTGTGTTTGGTTTACCGTATCAGCGTATTCCTCACCCAAGTTACGGCGACTCTAAAATTCCTGCTTACGACATGATAAAAACGTCAGTTAATATTATGCGCGGTTGTTTTGGTGGGTGTTCGTTTTGCTCAATTACGGAGCATGAAGGGCGTATTATTCAAAGCCGTTCGCAAGAATCAATTATTGAAGAAATTGAACAGATTAGAGATAAAGTACCCGGTTTTACTGGTGTTATTTCTGATTTAGGTGGTCCAACGGCAAATATGTATAAACTGCGTTGTACGAGCAAAAAGGCAGAAAGTACCTGTAGACGTTTATCATGTGTGTATCCTGAAATTTGTAAGCATATGGATACAGATCATACGCCAACAATAGACTTATATAAAAAAGCACGTGAAGTTAAGGGTATCAAAAAGGTATTGATTGCTTCTGGAGTTCGTTACGACTTAGCTGTACGCGACCCGCGTTACGTTAAAGAATTAGTAACGCATCATGTAGGTGGCTACTTAAAAATAGCGCCAGAGCATACAGAGGATGGTCCATTATCAAAAATGATGAAACCAGGTATGGGGGCGTACGATCAATTTAAAGAATTATTTGATAAGTACTCTAAAGAAGCCGGTAAAAAGCAGTATTTAATTCCTTACTTTATATCTGCTCACCCAGGGACAAAAGATGAAGACATGGTAAACATGGCTTTATGGCTTAAATCAAACGACTTTAAGCTTGATCAGGTACAAAATTTTTACCCATCACCGATGGCTAATGCGACGACTATTTACCACACAGAAATGAACTCTTTACGTAATATAAAAAACAATACAGAAGTTGTTCCAGTACCTAAAGGTGCTCGCCAACGTAGATTACATAAAGCTATTTTACGCTACCATGATGCAGCAGGTTGGCCGATGATACGTGAAGCACTGCGTAAAATGGGTAAAGCTAATTTAATTGGTAAAGGGCCTAACTGTTTAGTGCCTGAAGAAGGGCGTGATGAAAAAGCAGGTAAAGGTGGCAGTAAAGGCGGACGTCCTGCACTAACGCGACATACCGGTTTTAGCCAATTTAAAAAGGCAAACACTAAACCAAAAGTAGGCGGTAATCGTCAAAGTACACGTTAGTGATTCAATCTAATAACAACTAGTAGATTAGTTTAATTACGCTAAGGTTTTTTAAAACCTTTTTAATACGTAAATTAAGTAAACCTTGCTCTTTATTATCTATATTATTGTAGGTGATAAAGAGCGAGCTTTTAGAAACCCCTCTTGAGATAGCACATATTTAGTGCCTATATACTTGCAGTTAGTTTTTTCTTAAAACGTTG
Source organism: Pseudoalteromonas sp. 78C3 (assembly GCF_002836695.1). Classification (NCBI taxonomy): domain Bacteria; kingdom Pseudomonadati; phylum Pseudomonadota; class Gammaproteobacteria; order Alteromonadales; family Pseudoalteromonadaceae; genus Pseudoalteromonas; species Pseudoalteromonas sp. 78C3. The sequence continues at coordinate 29,521 of NZ_PJAV01000145.1, read as the reverse complement.
ATGATAACCACAAACGTAATTTAAGTGACCATAACGGCTGAATGCCTGTTAGCCCTTGCGTCATTTTATTATCTTTTAAGATTATATAAGATGGCGTGACTTGCCCTTGCCAATCGGCAAATATCTCACCGTGTTGATCGTTGACAGTGATAAAACTGTAGCCATGATCATTTAGATACTCATGTATTTTTTGATCCGAACCTGATTTTATTGCGATGCTCACTACAGGGTAGTTATTCTCGTTCGCGAGTTTGTTTATGGCAGGGGAGGTAATACTACAAATAGGGCACCAAGTTCCCCAAAAATAGACAAGTGTTGGTTTATCTTGGCTCATTGCTGCTAAATCAATGTTTTGCCCTTTATAATCTATTAATTGTAATTGAGGATTTGCTGGCATAACAGGTTGTCGCCACCAATTTACAGCGTTATAAATTACGAAAAATATGAGACCATATATCAACACACTTTTTAATATTGATAGGCCTTTTTGTTTTGGCGTTTTTTTAGGTGTGTCTTTTTTATTTTTGGTATCCGTTGTCATAGTTGCAGCTTTACCCTAAGTGTTTTTTACTTTAGTTATTTGCAAAAGTTTCTAATTTAAACCAGCAACCAAGTAGCAGTACCTAAAAAGGCGAATATACCCACAATATCTGTCACCGTGGTTAGCACCACACTCCCTGCAAGTGCTGGGTCTATATTCATTCTTTTAAGAATAATAGGGATACTCGCACCAGCAACACCTGCCACCACTAAGTTCATAAACATAGCGAAGGCGAGTACGCCACCAAGCATAAAGTCCCACTGCCATAGGGCAATAACACCTGCAATTAACAACGACCACAAAACACCGTTTAACGCGCCAATAGCAAGCTCTTTCATCATTAAAAAGCGTTGGTTAGTTTGATTTATATGACCTACCGCAATACCACGAATAACAAGCGTTAATGATTGGCTACCTGCAACACCGCCCATAGAAGGGACAATACCGTTAAGTACAGCTAAAATAGGTAAAACATCTAAAGTGCCTTCAAAAAAGCTAGCTACAAAAGCAGCTGCAAGTGCAGTTAGTAAGTTGACACCTAACCAAACTGAGCGTTTTTTAGAGCTTTTTAGTACTGGCGCAAAGGTATCTTCTTCATCATCAAGGCCGGCTAAGCCCAATAAACTATGCTCAGCATCTTCGCGGATTACGTCAACGATGTCATCGATAGTGACACGGCCAAGGAGCTGATCGTTATCATCGACTACGGGGGCCGATATCCAATTATGACGTTCAAATAATTGCGCGACTTCACTTTCATCCATAGAGATTGGAATGGATTCACAATCTTCATCCATTAAATCACGAACAATTTTTTCTGGCGGGTTAGTTAATAATGTACTCAGCGATAAAGCGCCTATAAAGCAGTTATGCTTATCAACAACGTACAAGTCATCGGTACCTTCTGGTAACTCGCCGCGTAGCCTAATATATCTAAGTACAACATCAAGCGTAACGTCAGGGCGGATGGTCACCGTATCGGTGTTCATTAGCGCGCCAGCAGAACGCTCTTGATACGAAAGTGCTTGTGTTGCACGCTCACGGTCTTGAATGTCCATCGCGCTAACAACGTCTTTATAAACGGTGTCCGGCAGACTACGTAATACTTCACCTAAGTCATCGTGGCCCATATCTTCTGTTGCGGCTGCAATGTGCTTAGGTTCCATTTGGGCAATAATGCCTAAACGAACATCTTCTGATAGTTCTTCAAGAACATCACCTTGCACATCAGGATCAACCAACTGCCAAAGGAGTCGGCGAATTTTATGCGGTGATGATTCTAGTAATAATGCGGTATCACAAGGAGCTGTTTTTGCGAGCATGCGCCTAACTTGAACAAATTGACCACTATTGAGTGACTTAGTCACCTGTTTTAGTTGCTGTAGTGGGTAATCTTGTTCAAAAGCTTCAGGCATTGGCGTCCTTTATAAATTTTTATATTACTTTATGGGGAGAGGTGAGTTAACTGGCGTCACTAACCGTATTTATTTTATATATCTGTTTTAATTGGGGCATTAGTAATGCGAGCATTATTTTTATAACTGTTTATTCTTGTTCATTAAAACGTTGTGCTATTAATTCTCCAACAGCATGTAAAGCTTGCTCAGAATCGGGGCCTTTGCATACAACTTTTACTTCTTTTCCTTGGCTACTTTCAAGTAACATTAGTGCAAGTACGCTATCGCCTGCGGCTTCTTTGTCATCTTGAAATAATGTAATTGTCGCATCAAACTGCACTGCCAATTGGGCAAGCACGGTGGCTGCTCTGGCGTGCAATCCTAATTTGTTTTTTATTAAAAAAGTGTCTTCACAATGCATAACTTACTCTACCTAAGCTGAACAGGTGATTATTCAGCTATATTATTTTTCTTGTTCGCGATGGCGAATTTTCACATTGGGATGTGTCATTGCAAAACTTTCACCGATAGTTTGCGCTAAATATACAGAGCGATGTTGTCCGCCTGTACACCCAATGGCAATGGTTAAATAACTGCGGTTATTTCGCTCTAAGTGCGGTAACCACGTTTGTACAAATGTTTGAATTTGCCATGTGAATTTTTGCACTATGCTGTGATTGGCCAAATAATCTTTAACGGGTTGATCTAACCCATTTAAAGGTTTTAATTCAGGTTCCCAATGTGGATTTGGTAAAAAGCGTGCATCAAATACGTAATCTGCTTCTTTTGGTATGCCGTGTTTAAAACCAAACGATTCAAAAGTGACAATCAGTTGTTTATCTTTTTTACCTAAAATCTTTTCACGAATAGATTCAGCGAGTTGATGAACACTCAAATCAGTCGTGTCTATCATAAAGTCGGCGCGGGTGATTAATACATCAAGTAATTCTTTTTCTTTTTTGATGGCTAAATCAAGAGGCAACGAGTCAATTGATAGTGGGTGTAATCTACGAGTTTCAGAAAAACGTTTTATCAATGTTTGATCGTCGCTATCTAAATAAAATAACGTAGGGTTTGCAAAGCCTGGCAAGTATTCAAGAATATCGTTAAATTCATCTTGTTGTTTAGGGATGTTCCGTACATCAATGCTAACAGCAATTTTATCGTAGCTATCAGACACACTGCGAACTAATGAAGGAAGCAAGTTAACTGGAATATTATCTACGCAATAATAACCTAAATCTTCTACAATGCGTAAAGCAACCGACTTTCCAGAACCAGAACGGCCGCTTATGATAATTAACTCCATTTAACACCCTTTATAAAACTATGATTGATTGATAATAACTTGGTAAAGCTCAGTATCTGATTTTGCACTGCGTAACTGTTTACAAAAATCTTTGTTGTTTAGTTTATCAGCAATGGTTGCTAGAGTCTTTAAGTGCTGCTGGTTATCGCCATCTGGTACGATGAGTGCGACGAAAATATCAACAGGGCGATTATCGATTGCATCAAAATTTATTGGAGTTTCGCTAACGAGTACTAAAGCCAAAGGCTCTTCTGCACCGCTCATTCTTCCATGAGGAATGGCAATGCCACGCCCTATACCTGTACTACCCAATTTTTCTCTGCTCATTAAAGCATTAAGAATATCTTGTTGCGGTAAATACGGAAGTTTGTCGTGAGCAAGTTCGCTAATGAACTCTAAAATTCTTTTTTTGCTATTAAAAAGGACCGCAGCTTTGCTGCAGTCCTGGCATATAAGTGAGCTTAATTTCATCATATTAGTGTCGAGCAAGCTTCTCTTTGTGTTTAATTACTTGTCGATCGAGCTTGTCGATCAACGAGTCAATGGCGGCATACATATCTTGATGTTCTGTAGAGGCAAATAACTCAGCACCGCTTACGTGTATGGTGGCTTCTGCTTTTTGATTTAATTTTTCTACATCGAGAATGACATGAACATTATTAATATGATCAGAGTGTCTTTCTAGCTTCGCAAATTTGGTATTAATATAGTCTCTTAGTGAATCGGTTAATTCTACGTGACGACCAGTTAAGTTTAGTTGCATAAGCATTACCCTCTTTTTTTGCGTCTTAAATCAAACTTTTACGTTGATTTGACGGTGGAATAGCCAGAGATTCGCGGTATTTTGCGATTGTACGTCTCGCTACTTTAATTCCTTGCTCAGCCAATATATCCGCTATTTTGCTATCACTCAATGGTTTTGCTGAGTTTTCTGCTGCGATTAATTTTCGGATAAGCGCACGGATTGCTGTAGATGAACATTCACCACCGTTTTCGGTGCTTACATGGCTTGAGAAAAAGTATTTAAGCTCAAATATACCACGGGGTGTGTGCATATACTTTTGGGTTGTTACGCGCGAAATTGTTGATTCGTGCATTTCTACCATTTCAGCAACATCATTTAAAACCATTGGTTTCATGGCTTCAGGACCGTGTTCAAAAAAGCCTTGTTGTTGCTTAACAATACAATTTGTTACTTTTAATAGCGTGTCGTTTCTACTTTCTAAGCTTTTAATAAACCATTTAGCTTCTTGTAAATGCGAGCGAATAAACTGGCTGTCACCACTGGATTTTACAGTGCGAGACATTGCCGCGTATTGGCTATTAACACGAATTTTAGGCATGCTGTCTGGGTTTAACTCAACAACCCAGCGGCCTTTAATTTTTTTAACTGACACATCAGGAATAACATACTCAGATTCTTCTCTTACAATAGTATCTGCAGGTTTAGGGCTTAGAGTATGTATTAATGTCATTACTTCTTTAAGCTCTTCTTCTTTGAGCTTAGTTTTCTTCATTAATGTACGATAGTCACGAGCAGCTAATAAATCAATATGCTCGGTTAAAATCATTTTTGTTTCATTAATGTAAGGTGTTTCTTTATCAAACTGGTTAAGCTGAATACATAAACACTCTTGTAGGCTACGCGCAGCAATACCAACAGGATCAAACAGTTGGATGCGTTTTAATACAGCTTCAATTTCATCAAGTTCGACTTCGTTATCATCTTCGTTTTCTTGATTGAAGCTTTCTAAAATCTCTTCGCAGCTTAGTGTTAAAATACCTGAATCATCGACGGCTTCTACAATAGCAATAGCAATCGCTTCGTCTGTAGGGCTAAATGGCGTTAGTTGTAACTGCCACATTAAATACTCATGGAGCGTTTCAGTAGAGGCGCCTTGGTATATTGATTCGTCTTCAGGCATCGGACCCGATGATGCTGCTGGGGCGGCACTCATGTACTCATCCCAACTAACATCCATAGCCATGTCGTCACTTAGCGTGTCTTTTGCAAGTGCTTCACCACTATCTTGTTCGTATTCGCTTGGAGCATCATCGGCAGATGCGCTAACAGTTATGTCATCTGTATCTGCTTTTTGCTCGTTTTTACCAGCAGCGTCTTCTGAATAGTCTGCTTCTTCAACCTCTAATAGCGGGTTGCTGTCGAGAGCTTCTTGTATTTCTTGCTGGAGATCCAATGTACTGAGTTGCAACAAACGAATAGCTTGTTGCAACTGTGGAGTCATTGTAAGTTGCTGGCCCATGCGCAGCTGTAGTGATTGCCTCATGTATCTCTAACAATCCTTTTATGTTGTTATAATTAATACTAGCAGATGCTTAAAGACATGGCGTAAATGTTACAGCCTAAATTGCTCGCCTAAGTAAACATCGCGTACTGTTTTATCATTTAATACGTGTTCTGGAGTACCTGATGCAATCAGCTCCCCATGAGAAACAATGTAGGCTTTTTCACAAACATCAAGGGTTTCTCTTACGTTATGATCGGTAATTAATACACCAATCCCACGATTTTTAAGATGTTCTATTATTTTCTTTATATCTAATACCGAAATCGGGTCAACACCTGCAAATGGTTCATCCAGTAATATAAATTTAGGATCTGCTGCCAGCGCACGTGCTATTTCCACACGACGACGTTCGCCACCCGACAACGCCATACCTTGGCTATCACGAATGTGTTGTATGCTAAATTCATCTAATAATTTATCGAGAGTGTCTTCTCTAGCTTGTTTATTTAACTCTTTGCGCGTTTCTAAAATGGCCATTAAGTTTTGATAAACAGTCAGCTTTCTGAATATTGAAGACTCTTGCGGTAAGTAGCCAATGCCTAATCTAGCACGACTATGCATAGGTAAAAGAGTAATATCGTTATCGTCTATCGATATTTTACCTTTGTCGCTAGGTACAAGTCCTACTATCATATAAAACGTGGTGGTTTTACCTGCGCCGTTAGGGCCAAGTAAGCCAACAATACTGCCAGCTTTGACTTCAAGGCCGACGTTTTTTACAACTTCACGGCCTTTATAGCTCTTTGCTAATAGCTCTGCTTTTAATGTGCTCATGGTTGACCTTTGTCGCTTTTTTTACTTTTTTTAGTCTCGATTGGCACTAAAATTGTGTGAACGCGGTCAGTTGAGTTTTCATCTTTTTCGGCACTGATTAGCTGCTGCTCTATATCGTAGGTAATGCTTTTAGCATTTATTTTTTGTCCCGCTTGCGATACTTGTGCATTACCAACAAGCGTTAAAAAACGCTTAGATACATCATAACGTACTTCGTCAGCACTGGCGCTCATAGTCGTGCCATCTGATTGCTTTTCTTCAAAGTGCGCAGGGCTACCTGTAGCAATTAATAATTGTTTATTATCACCAAGTTCATCGCGTTTATGTACTTCTAAGCGGTCGGCTGTGATACGGCGGTTACCGTGAATAATTTCAACGTTTTTCTCAAAAATTCCGACATTAGCTTTTAATTGACCTTCTTGCTTATCGGCGCTTATTGAAATTTGATTTGCAGTCGGTTGCGTGTTTTGCTCTGCAGCACTACTATTAAATGCTAGTATAAGTGTAGGAATAATAAGTGATTTTAATATTTTATTGGTCATAATATATGGTTCGCGTATGGTTAATTAGTTTTATCACTTCGGTTTTTAAGTCGGCTTCTAGGCCTTTACCAGTGATTTTTAAATTGGGTCCAGTGATGATAACGGGTTGCTCCGAACGCATTGTTAATAGCTTTATATCTACCTGAATATTATCAGCATTGATTTTGTCTATCATGGCGTTATCGGTTAAGTTTTTGGCAACCACATTGCCTTCTAAAATTAATTGTTTGTCTTCGTATAATGTTGCTTCGTCTGCATTTATTTGCCACGTTTGCTTTTCGTTATATAAAGTAAAAATAGGTTTTTCAAAAAACGTAAAACCTAATTGTTGATATAGCTCCATTTTAGCCGCAGTGACTTTGTGGCTAATTTTACCTTGTTCGTCATAGGCTGTTTGTTTGAGTTCTATGGCTATGTAATCAGGCTTGGCAATAACTTCAGGCTCAGTCTGAGGCACAATATTTGTTTGTGTAAAATAAGGGTACCAAAGCCAAACCATACAGCTAATGAATAAAACGCTTAATATTATGCGCGCTGCATTCATGAACTAGTGCCTTGTGTAGTCAATGCTTTACCATTTTCAAGCATAAGTAAGTCGGTGAGCTCTCTTACTGCACCAAAGCCGCCAGGCATTTGCGTTACATAGTGTGATAAACGTTTAATAAGTGGATGGGCATCATTTACTGCAACAGCAAAGCCGACTAATTCCATAACGGGCATGTCAGGACCATCATCACCGATATAAGCAATTTGTTCATCGCTAAGGTTGAGTTTGTCTTTTAATTCTTGATAGGCAATGAGCTTATTTTCTTGGCCTTGATAAATATGCTGTACGGTTAAGCTGCTCATACGTTGTTGCACTATTTGTGAATGACGACCAGTAATTACAGCCACTTCAAAGCCACTGTTTATAAGCGCTTTAATGCCAAAACCATCTTTTGTATTAAATGCTTTTAGCTCTTCACCTTGATTACCAAGATAAATACGGCCATCAGAAAATACACCATCAATATCGCATATAAGTAGCTTTACTTTTTTAGCGCGTGCTTTTGCATCATCGCTCAGCGGTTGATAGAGTTCTTCAAATTGCATTTATAATACTCCTGCTTTTAATAGGTCTTGCATGTTTAATGCGCCAATAGGTTGGTTTTTCTCATTGACGACGATTAAGCCATTTATACGTTTGTGTTCCATAATATTAAGCGCTTCAGCGGCTAAAATATCTTGTGTAGCCGTAGTACATGACTTAGTCATAACAACATCTATTTGTGTTGTATGAATATCAATTCTTTGTTCTAAAATACGACGCAAATCGCCATCGGTAAATAATCCCACGAGCTGCTGATTTTCATCAACAATGGCTGTCATACCTAAACCTTTAGCAGACATTTCAATAAGGGCGTCTTTAACTGTTTGTGAAACGCTAATAATAGGTGTATTTGCGCCGCTGTGCATAACATCTTTTAAAGTAAGTAATAAGCGCTTGCCTAAACTACCACCTGGGTGAGATAGCGCGAAGTCATCAGCTGTAAACCCGCGAGCTTCTAATAATGCAACTGCCATGGCATCGCCCATCGCAAGCGTTGCAGTGGTACTTGATGTAGGAGCTAGACCCAATGAACAGGCTTCTTTTTCTACTTTAATACACACATGTACATTAGCAAGGGTCGCCATGGTTGATTGCGTATTGCCAGTCATCGATATCATTTTGGCACCAAGTCGTTTTAAAACCGGAATGATATTTAAAACTTCGCTGGTCTCCCCTGAATTAGAAATAAGCATAACCACGTCATTTTTAGTGATCATCCCTAAATCACCATGACTTGCTTCACCAGGGTGAACAAAAAATGCTGGACTGCCAGTGCTTGCAAGGGTTGCCGCTATTTTATTGCCAATATGACCTGATTTACCCATACCAATGACAATAATACGGCCTTCGCAGTCGTACATTAATTGGCACGCGTTATGAAAATTTTCATCTACATATTGTGCAATATCACTAAGTGCTTGGCGCTCAACATCTAAAACGCGAAGGCCTTGTTCAATAAAATTTAGCGTTGCCATCATTTACCCTACTTGACTAAAAATATACCCTTGGTAACCCAAAAACGCTATTAGCAATAAGCCGCCTTCTACTCTATTGATACGTTGGGTACCTCTAAAGTTCAATGACATAATAATAAGAGCAAGTGTTGCGCCAATCATAATTAATACGTCTCGGCTTACTAATGATGGATCAATGGCTGAAGGGTTAATAATACCGGCAAGTGGTAATACCGCTAGAATATTAAATATGTTTGAGCCAACAATATTACCTAGTGCTAAATCATCTTCATTTTTAAGTACACCTGCAACCGAAGCGGCAAGTTCAGGCAAACTAGTACCGATAGCAATAATTGTTAAGCCAATGACTAAGTCGCTTAAGCCGAAGTATTTAGCAATATCGACAGCCGAACCTATTAAAAAATGAGAACTAACAGGTAGGAGTATCATGCCGACAACTAACCAAAATACCGCTTTTTTCGTAGGTACATCGTTTGGTACATCGTCGCAGGCTTCTGACACAAATGGATCATCTTGGTTTTTTGCACGCATAGATACAATAATTAACCCACCGATGAATACGATAAAGCCAACCAAAAGTGCAACACCTTCATTAAATGAAAAGTAGTTATCTGAGAACACATACCAAGTAGCTAAAGATACGAGCATCACTAATGGCATTTCACGTTTTAATGTACTTGATGAAACTGAAAGAGGGCGAAATAGAGCAGTGATACCTAACACAAGTAAAATGTTTGTAATATTAGAGCCAACAGCATTGCCAACCGCTGTGTCGGTTTTGTTAGCCAGAGCGGCAGAGGCTGAAACCATCATTTCGGGTGCTGAAGAGCCCATAGCTACCACGGTTAAACCAACAATAAGTGTAGGTACACCAAAGTTTTTAGCAAGAGCCGCAGCGCCATAAACAAACCTGTCTGCACTCCAAACAAGAGCTGCAAAACCAAGAATTAAAATAACAAACGAGGTAACCATTGTGTTAAGCCAGTTATACAAAATACGGATGGCGCGAATAGTAACAAAAGCCAAGATGAAAGTATAAATAAAAGAGTAAGGTCAACTACGTAACAATGCTGCTTTTAAACAGCTAATTTAAAAATTTAAGCCGGGGTTAAGCTGTTTTGAGCGAGTCTTATAATCCTTTTCATGGGTGTATTACAAAATCTTACGAATTGTTTTTTCCATCTTTGACAAAAAAGCTTTAAAATAGGTGCACTAGTGAACATTTTTATGGAGAGCGACTTGTCGCAATCAATAGTAGAAGTCAAGGATGTTAGCTTTTCGAGAGGCAATAGAACTATATATAAAAATATGAGTTTTAGCGTTCCTAAAGGTAAAATTACTGCGATCATGGGGCCAAGCGGAATTGGCAAAACCACTATGTTGCGTTTAATTGGTGGTCAGCTTAAACCAGATTCAGGTGATATTTTATTTGAAGGTGGCAGCATTCCTAAAATGTCTCGTAAAGAGTTATACGAAGCACGTACTAAAATGAGCATGCTTTTTCAAAGTGGTGCGCTGTTTACTGATATGTCGGTATTTGACAATATTGCGTTTCCTATAAGAGAGCACACAAAGCTAAGTGAAGACCTTATCCGATTAGTTGTATTAATGAAATTGCAAGCGGTTGGGCTACGTGGCGCTAAAGATTTAATGCCCTCTGAGTTATCGGGCGGTATGGCAAGACGTGCTGCACTTGCGCGCGCTATAGCACTTGATCCAGAGCTAATCATGTACGATGAACCATTTGCAGGACAAGATCCTATTTCGATGGGCGTATTGGTTAAGCTAATTAAGTCGCTTAACGAAGTATTGGGTTTATCGTCTTTAATTGTTACACACGATGTGACAGAGGTAATGAGTATTGCCGAACACGTTATAATTATCGCCGATCAAGGTGTAATTGGTTGTGGTACTCCTGATGAAATGCGCAATCATGAATCTCCTTTAGTTCAACAGTTTTTAAAAGGCTTGTCGGATGGTCCAGTACCATTTCATTTTCCGGCTCAAGCTTATGCAGATGAACTGCTTGGAGAAAAAGCATAATGTTGGATTTATTTCAAAAGCTAGGGCATAAAACGCTAGGACGTTTTGCGGCTCTTGGCCGTTCGGCTTATATGCTATTTAGTGCGCTTGCGCATGTTCCTAATTTTAAAAAAGGCACACCGTTACTTGTTCGCCAACTTTATATGGTCGGTTCGCAATCGTTGCTGATTATTATGGTGTCGGGTTTGTTTATCGGCATGGTGTTGGCTCTACAAGGTTACACCGTATTAGTTGGTTATGGCGCTGAGGATAGTTTAGGGCCGTTAGTGGCACTGAGTTTATTGCGAGAACTGGGCCCGGTTGTTACTGCATTACTGTTTGCAGGACGCGCAGGTAGCGCATTGACTGCTGAAATTGGCTTAATGAAAGCAACAGAGCAACTTTCATCACTTGAAATGATGGCAATCGATCCGCTAAAACGTATTATTGCACCGCGCTTTTGGGCGGGTTTTATAAGCATGCCATTGCTTGCATTGATATTTTCAGCCGTAGCAATCATAGGCGCTCATTTAGTGGGTGTAGATTGGCTGGGGGTTGATACAGGTAGTTTTTGGTCAATCATGCAATCACAAGTGTCGTTTCAGCAAGACATACTAAACGGTATTATTAAGAGTTTTGTATTTGCCATAGTGGTGACCTGGATTGCGCTTTATAAAGGATATGACTGTGTGCCGACCTCAGAAGGGATCAGCAAAGCAACCACCGAAACGGTTGTTCATTCGTCATTAGCAGTTTTAGGTTTTGACTTTATTTTGACAGCGGTAATGTTTACCAGCTAATAGGGTATAGATAATGAATTCACGGAAATTAGAAATTTTAGTTGGTTTTTTTGTAGCGCTTGGCATTTTAGCTTTTGCGATGCTCGCACTTAAAGTTGCCAATTCAGGTATTAGTGGCTCTGGCGAAACATATACGCTTAATGCCAAGTTTGAAAACATTGGCTCGTTAAAAGCGCGTGCACCGGTAAAAGTAGGTGGTGTTGTAATTGGTCGTGTTGAATCAATTTATGTTCACCCACAAGAATTTTTACCAGTCGTTAATATGACTATTGATGCACAGTACTTATGTCGTTTTTCAGACACGAGTTCAATCTCTATTTTAACCTCGGGTATTTTAGGCGAGCAGTACTTAGGTATTCACCCTGTAATTTCTCCAGATTCGGCTAAGCAACGTTGTTTAGGCGAAACAGTGACTGAGAACAAGCAAGATGAAGCAATTGACGATTTGTTTGGTGTGGAAAGTAAAGCACTAGGTGATGGCGATTCAATTACTGATACTAAGTCTGCCATTGTACTTGAAGAATTAATCGGGCAGTTTTTATTCAACCAAGGTAGTGAGTAATTATTATGTTGAAAAAGTTTTTAGCTATTGTAGCAATTGGCACAATGACGCTAACTCAAAGCGTAAGTGCAGCAGATGTTAAATTGGTTGATCCAAATAAAATGGTACGCCAAGTTGCCGATAATACATTTGCACGTATTAAAAAAGATCAGCCATTAATTGTTAAAAATCAAGAGCATCTTCGCGTAATCGTTGAAGAAGAATTAATGCCTTATATCGACTACAAATATGCAGCACTTCGCGTACTAGGTAGTGAAGTATCTAAAGTACGTGCAATTACCGACGAAGCTGAAAAAGCCAAAGCAATTAAAGAAATTCAACGCTTTATTGGTGTTTTTAGAGAGTATTTAGTTGCTACTTATGCAGGTGTATTCACTCAATATACAAACCAAAAAGTTGAGTTTGGTGCAGAACAAGCATTTAAAGGCAAAGATGTCGTTGTCGTTAAAACTAAAATTATTGAAGATGGTAAACCTGATATCAGAATCGATTTTAAAGTACGCGAAGACCGTGACGGTGAATGGCGCGCGTACGATATGATTGCTGAAGGTATTAGTTTACTAGATGCAAAACAAAGTGAGCTACAAGGTATTTTGCGTCAGCAAGGTATTGATAATGTAAGTAACCTTTTAGAGCAAAAGAGTCAGCTACCAGTTCAGTTTAGAGGCAGTAACTCGAATGACTAAATTGGCAATAAGCCAAGTTGATGGACAACATTTTCGAGTAAACGGTGAGCTTACTCGAAATTCAATTGGCGATGAACAGCTTCTGAACAACAAGCTATTAACCAAGCATAAAATCATCTATTTCGACCTAAGTGGTGTATCTAGGGTTGACACAGCGGGCTTAGCTTGGTTAATTCACTCTTTTGCAGAATTAAAGCAGCAAGGCATTCGCCTTGAATTGCAAAACCTACCTGAGCAATTGCAAAATTTAATGCAATTGGGTCAGGTTACAACCCTATTTGAGTGAGAGTTATGGAAACTAGCCAAGTCGAAACATTATTACGCGAAGAACTTCAATTAGCTGAAGTACATGTAAAAGCCAATGGTAGTCATTATGAAGTTGTTGCAGTAGGTGAATGCTTTGACGGTTTAAGCCGAGTTAAAAAGCAGCAGCTAGTTTATGGCCCATTAATGAATACAATTTCAGATGGCACAATTCACGCAGTATCTATTCGTGCATTTACTCCTGTAGAGTGGAAGCGTGAACAAAAATTTATTTTACCGCAATAAATAGGGCCTCTTAATGGATCAATTTGTAATTCAAGGTGGTACTTCACTTGCTGGTGAAGTGACTATTTCTGGCGCTAAAAATGCCGCACTTCCTATTTTGTTTGCTTCATTATTAGCTGATGGAAAAAGTACATTTACTAATGTACCGCGCCTTCGCGATATAGTGACCACAGAAGCCTTATTAAAAACTCTAGGCGCTGATGTTAATTGGCACGGCGATACGCTAGTGATTGACGGCGCAACGGTTAATAAAACATTAGCGCCATACGACTTAGTTAAGCAAATGCGTGCCTCTGTACTTGCATTAGGCCCTTTAGTTGCTCGTTTTGGTGAAGCTCAAGTGTCTTTACCTGGTGGGTGTGCTATTGGTGCTCGCCCTGTTGATATACATATTCAAGGTTTGGAGCGCATGGGCGCACAAATAAACGTTGAAAATGGTTATATTAATGCCAAGGTAAACGGTCGCTTAAAAGGCGCTGAAATCTTTATGGAAATGGTAAGCGTAGGCGCTACCGAAAACCTATTGATGGCAGCTGCCCTCGCTGATGGTAAAACCATACTTGATAATGCTGCACGTGAGCCCGAAATAATTGATTTAGCTAACTGCTTAATTGCTATGGGCGCTAAAATTACGGGTGCAGGCACTAGCCGCATTGAAGTTGAAGGCGTTGAGCGTTTAGCAGGATGTGAGCACAGCATTTTACCCGATAGAATAGAAACAGGTACATTTTTAGTCGCTGCAGCAATGGCAGGCGGTGAAGTACTTTGTAAAAACACTGACTTTCATTCTCTTGAGCCTGTGATTGAAAAGCTACGTGCAACAAATGCACACTTAGAAGTACATAACGACAGTATTTATCTTGATATGCGCGGCCGAGAACTGAGAGCCGTAAATATTAAAACAGCTCCACACCCAGGTTTCCCTACGGATATGCAAGCTCAGTTTACAGCATTAAATGTAGTAGCGAATGGTAGTGCGACTATTACAGAAACGATTTTTGAAAACCGTTTTATGCATGTACCTGAGTTGCAGCGTATGGGCGCTAATATTCGTTTAGAAGGGCATACCGCAATTTGTGGTGAGACTGAGAGCCTAACGGGCGCGCAAGTGATGGCAACCGACCTACGCGCTTCAGCTAGCTTAATCTTAACGGGTATAGTGGCACAGGGTGAAACGGTTGTTGACCGTATTTATCACGTTGATAGAGGCTATCAGCGCATTGAAGATAAGCTAAGTGCGTTGGGTGCAAATATTAAACGTCGAAGTAGTTAAGTAGATATTTAACTAGCTAAGCTATTTTAAAAAGGTCGGATACGCAAATTGCTATCCGACCTTTTTATTGACGATTTATGAAAGTTGGTATTATTTTTTATTAAAGCTTTGTTTCAAGCTCAGCTACCACCACCATGATTTTTTCTATTTTACCATTCCGGTAAAGCTCAAATTCTATTTCTTTACCTGGTTCTGTATTACCTATTTCTTCCAGCACTTTTTGTGGATTTGCTACCGAAAGCCCTGCAATTTTAATAACAATATCTTGCTCTTCAATACCCGCTTGCCATGCTGGTCCCAAAGGGTCTAAATTAGTAATACGCATGCCAGTAACTGGGGTTAGGCTGTCGTTTACTTCCTTGCCGGTACTATCTACTGCTGTGCCTTCAAAGCCTAAATAGCCGCGCACAACACGACCATGACGAATGAGCTTACCCATTACTTTTTTAGCAAGTGAGTAAGGAACCGCAAAGAATATTCCTTGAATATTCAAGTTCTCACGCGTTTTAAACTGCGCAGAAGTAATGCCGACTAAATCACCATTGGAGTTAACTAATGCGCCGCCAGAGTTGCCCACATTAATAGCCGCATCCATTTGCAATAAGTTATTGTACGGACTGTCTGTAATTTTTTGCTTACCCGTTGCGCTAATAATGCCTTGCGTGATTGTTTGGCCTAAATTAAGCGGGTTACCTATGGCAAGTACAACATCGCCTACACTGGATACATAGCTATCATTTACAGGAATTACCGGGAGGTGATCTGCGTTTATTTTAAGTAAGGCTAGATCAGTAATAGTATCAAAACCAATTAGCTGTACATCAAAAAAGCGTCTGCCATCGGTTAGAATAACCATAATTTGATCTGCATTATTAACAACATGGTAGTTGGTAAGAATATAACCGTCTTGCGACATGATGACGCCAGAGCCTAGCTCTTGTACCGTGTTTTTTCTTTTATAACGAGGTTCTTTGGAAATACTTTCTGAAAAAATAGTAACCACAGAAGGCGCTGCTCGTTTAACTGCATCAGAAAAACTCAAGTGACTCGAACTCATTGCGCTTGGTAGGGGAACATTTGGCAGTAAGGCCGCTCGCATATTAGGGCTGAAAAAAACCACTAAAAAAGCAATACTTAGGCCTGCAAATAAAGGGGGAAGAATAAATTTTATTAGTTTCAGCACGATTTTCTTATTATGTAAGTGAGCAATCTCTTTATGATGACATAAAAAAAATAACAGCGGCAAGTGCCACTGTTATTTTTATTACATTAATAGTGCTATTTATTACTGAATTAAAATAAATATAGACTCACGACCACGTTGCACGCCAAGTACTATATTACCTTTTGTACTGTCGATGATTTTATTCATGTCGCGAATCGTTTCAACTCGTTGACGATTCACTTGCATAATAATATCGCCTTCTTCAAGGCCAACACGGGCAGACGGTGAGCGAGGATCTACAGAAGTAACCTCAACACCTTTATTACTGTTTTTTTGTACATTTTCAAGTGTCGCGCCTTGGAATGCAGGATGCAGCTCTTCACCGGTCGCTGTAACACCTGATGCACCATCAAGAGTTACTTTCACTGTTTTAATTTTACCATCGCGGTAAATGCCTAGTTTTATCTCACGGCCTTCACCTAGCGTAGCAATTTTGCTGCGTAGTTCATGGAAGCCGCTAATGTCGCCACCGTTTATGCTAACAATAACGTCACCAGCTTCAATTCCAGCCTTACTGGCGGCAGTGTCGTCCATTACTTGCATTACATAAGCACCTTGTTTGACATCAAGTTGCTGTGCTTTTGCAAGTCCAGCATCAAGTGGACGACCAGAAATGCCTAACGAGCCTCGACGCACTTCACCATGTTCAATAATTTGATCGACTAGATTTTTCATCATATTAGATGGAATCGCAAAACCAATACCCACGTTGCCGCCAGAAGCACCTAAAATAGCGGTATTAATACCAATCAACTCACCATTGAGGTTAACTAAGGCACCGCCAGAATTACCCTGGTTAATAGCTGCGTCGGTTTGAATGAAATCTTCGTAGCCCTCAATGTTTAAACCACTTCGACCAAGGGCACTAACAATACCTGATGTAACTGTGTGGCTAAGGCCAAATGGGTTACCAATAGCAACCGCAAAGTCGCCCACTCGTAAATTATCTGAGTTAGCGAGTTTGATTTCGGTTAAGTCATCAGCGTCTATTTGTAAAAGAGCGATGTCTGATTCTGTGTCAGTACCAATTTTAGTTGCTTCAAATTCACGGCCATCTTCGAGAGTAACTACCATTTTTTCGGCGTCTTGGATTACGTGGTTATTAGTCACTACATAGCCCTCATCAGCATCAATAATGACCCCAGAACCTAATCCACTAAATTGGCGTTTTTGACTGCGAGGCTGTTGCTGTCCAAAAAAATATTCGAGAGGATCTGCGCGGCGGCGTACTTCTTTAGAGCCTGAAACTTGGATACTTACAACACCAGGAGATATTTTCTCTAGCATGGGGGCAAGAGTGGGTAGTTGTTGACCATTTACTGCAATTGGCATTTTTGCATAAGACGCTACAGGGCTCATTAATAAGCTTGTAGATAAAATAGCTGCGCTGATAAGTGATAATTTCATTTTCATAGTCAGGGGTAACTCCACTTAAGATAAAGCAAAAACAAAAAGGGCTACTTTAAAAGCAGCCCTTTTTGGTTTATTAAGATAAAACAACAAAGCTGTTATATCTAAAGACTATGGGGTCTAAAAAAAGTTCATCAAGATACTTTAGAATGTTCTGAAACTTTATTTTGACCAGCAAATAAACCAGATTCACCCGATACATAATCAGCTGGTTGCGCTGCGGCTGAAGAACGATCTGAACGACGTTCTTTTAAAGACGCTTGTAGTTGTTCTGTTGTTTCTTTAGAAAAATAAGGTTCTGCTGGTGCTTTATTTCTATCTTCTAGAAGAAGTTGGTTTGTTTCTTCAACGTGACTAAGCAGTTGATCATAGTTTTCTTTCATTTTATTTACGAGCTTGCCAGTATTCGCTAAATGATCAGCTACATCTTGACGATACTGCTCTAACGCATTTTCAGCTTGCTCTGCCTGCTCTTTTAATTCATCTTGTTTGAATTGTTTTTTAGTAACAAATGCGCCAATAAAAAATGCTACAACAGCAGCAATAACAATTAAACCTACCCACATAACTGTGCCCATAAAAACTACCCCTTTGGGAAAATAACTAACGAATGCCGATTCAATTATAAATCATACTAAGTGTAATATACCCCGAGTTATGATGCGTGTTAATATGCTTTGCAAATTAAACTGTGTTTTAACTGTAAATAGATATGACTCCTTGGCAAACATACCAACAAGACTTAAAGCGAGATGACTTTGTACACGACGCAGCACAAGAAAATGCTGTGCGCCATTTACAACGTCTATACGATGACCTAACTCAGGCAAAGCCAAAACAAAAAGGTTTTTTTGCTAAGTTATTTAGTAAAAATGAACCTGCGCCTATAAAAGGTTTGTACTTTTGGGGTGGAGTAGGGCGTGGTAAAACTTATTTAGTTGACACTTTTTACGAATCACTACCGGGCAAACGTAAAATGCGCGTGCACTTTCATCGATTTATGCACCGAGTGCATAATGAGCTTAAAAAACTAAACAATACGGCTAATCCATTAGAAAAAATAGCTGACACTTTCAAAGCTGAAACAGACATAATTTGTTTTGATGAGTTTTTTGTTCAAGACATTACCGATGCTATGTTGCTAGGTGGCTTAATGGAAGCGCTATTTGCACGGGGTATAGTACTTGTTGCTACATCTAATATAGTGCCTGATGAGCTTTACAGAAATGGCTTGCAGCGTGCCCGCTTTGTCCCTGCTATAGAACTGGTTAAGCTCAATACAGAAATAGTTAATGTAGACTCAGGTATTGATTACCGGTTACGCACTTTAGAGCAAGCCGAAATTTTTCATAGTCCGTTAGATAAAGAAGCGGATAAAAACTTATTTGAATACTTCGATAAGCTATCGTCAGAGCCTGGACAATTAGATGAGCCGATAGAGATAGAAGGTCGTTTAATCAAAACGCGAAAAGTAGCTAAATGCGTGGTGATGTTTGAGTTTAGTGAATTATGCGAAACAGCGCGTAGTCAGGTTGATTACATGGAGATTAGTCGCTTATATAATACGGTGATTATTTCTAACGTAAAACAGCTTGGGCAAACTAATGATGATGCCGCTAGACGCTTTATTGCTTTAGTGGATGAATTTTACGAGCGCCATGTAACTTTAATTATATCGGCTGAAAAACCTATTACCGAACTTTATACCCAAGGTAATTTAAACTTTGAATTTAAGCGCTGTATAAGCCGTTTGCAAGAAATGCAGTCTCTAGAGTATTTAGCTAGAGAGCATTTGGTTTAAATTAGTAGGTAAAAGTGTAATAGGTTAGCCATTAAAAATAAGAGGTGCATATATAGTACTTCTTATTTCTAAAATTTCTTGTGGAAAAAACAACCGGCGAGTAGCAATGTGTTTTAAGTGCTGGTATACTCCCGCGTCTGCCACGTTGCGTTCTATGCCCTCATATAGTCTAGCCACTTGTGAGCGGCGCAAAAGTCTAAAACTCGAAGGGGTTATAGCAAACTTAGAGCAGTAGTTAATATTAACTACTTGTGGTTTTAATTGAAAAACATTGGATTTTTATAAATGAAAACGTTTGTTGCTAAACCAGAAACAGTAAAACGTGACTGGTACGTAGTTGACGCTGAAGGTAAAACTTTAGGTCGCATCGCTACTGAAATCGCTCATCGCCTACGCGGTAAGCATAAAGTTGAATATACACCGCACGTAGATACTGGTGATTATATCATCGTTATCAACGCTGAAAAAGTTACTGTAACTGGTAACAAATTCAAAAACAAAGTGTACTATTCACACTCTGGTTTTCCAGGTGGTCTTAAGTCTACTACTTTTGATAAACTTCAAGCTGCAAAGCCTGAAATGATCATCGAGAAGGCTGTTAAGGGCATGTTGCCACGTGGTCCTTTAGGCCGCGCTATGTACCGTAAACTTAAAGTTTACACAGGTACTGAGCACAACCATGCTGCACAACAGCCTCAGGTTCTAGACATTTAAGGAGCACCATCATGGCAAATCAATACTACGGTACAGGTCGTCGTAAAAGTTCAAGTGCTCGCGTATTCTTACGCCCAGGCACTGGTAACATCGTAATCAACAAACGCTCTCTAGAAGAGTATTTTGGTCGCGAAACAGCACGCATGGTTGTTCATCAAGCTCTTGAGCTAGTTGATATGACTGAAAAATTTGACCTTTACATCACCGTTTCTGGTGGTGGTACAACTGGTCAAGCTGGTGCTATCCGTCATGGTATCACTCGTGCACTTATGGAGTTTGACGAATCATTACGTTCACAACTTCGTAAAGCAGGTTTTGTTACACGTGATGCACGTAAAGTTGAACGTAAGAAAGTGGGTCTTAAGAAAGCGCGTAAGCGTCCACAGTTCTCAAAACGTTAATCTATACGTTATCAAGAATTCAAAAACCCAGCTTATGCTGGGTTTTTTGTTTTCAAATCAAAATGTTTACATTTGCAACTTAATATAAAGTTATTTATATCGACGGTGATACTGGGTGATTGCAGTAATTAATGATGATCAAATTGATTAATAACTGCGTATTAATCAAACGAAAGTTAAAAAACACTCAGATAGCTGCAAAAAAGTTAAATAATTATCGTAATTAGTTTAAATCCATCAGTTAATTGGTGGAATTTTTTGCTACAATTGGCATTGAAGTAAAATGAGTGAGTTTAACCGCACTATGTACAGTTTTTACTGTTTCCTCTTAGTGGTGTTGATCTTGGTCAGTATATTGTTTTTACAGAAGCGTTATTATAGTCGTTCGGCTTTATTCTCGAACCTACTTAATCAAATTTTGATCAAGTTAGTTTTATTCGAGCATAGGGCTTTGAATAACCTTGTTTTAATCAAGGGTTTTAATTATGATCGCTTCTATTTTAAAAATTCGAATAATTAACCTGCTGTAACTGATGTTCTCAATATAGCAAGTGTTGAGAATCATAGTGGAGATAAGTGGATGAGCAATGCGCCTGTAGACAATGGCCGACGTCGCTTTTTAACCATAGCTACCTCTGTTGTAGGTGGTGTTGGTGCGGCTGGGGCTGCTGTTCCTTTTATTGCGTCTTGGAATCCAAGTGAGCGAGCTAAATCTGCGGGTGCGCCTGTAGAAGTAGATATCAGCAAACTTGAACCGGGACAATTAATACGTGTCGAGTGGCGTGGTAAACCTGTATGGGTTGTATCACGGACCCCAAAAATGCTTGAGCAAATGAAAGAACATGAAGGTCAACTTCGTGATCCGCATTCGCAAGAGCCACAACAATTAGAATCATCAACAAATGATTACCGTTCATTACGTCCAGAAATCTTTCTGGCTGTAGGTATTTGTACGCATTTAGGGTGTTCACCTGGCTTTTTCCAAGGTAACTTTAGTGAGAAAGTTGAAGGAACCGATGATGGCTTCTATTGCCCATGTCATGGTTCTAAATTTGATATGGCTGGCCGTGTATTTCAATCGGTACCTGCTCCATTAAACTTAGAGATACCACCTTATACTTTTCTTGATGAGACCACTATTTTAGTGGGCGAAGAAAAAGGGGCAGCCTAATGTTTGGTAAGATTATTGGTTGGATAGACGACCGTATCCCAATGACACGTGTTTGGAACATGCATATTGCACAGTATCCAGCACCTAAAAACTTTAACTTCTGGTACTTTTTTGGCTCATTAGCCATGTTGGTACTAGTAAACCAAATCCTAACAGGTATTTGGTTAACGATGAACTTTGTTCCGTCTTCTGAAGGCGCATTCGCTTCAGTAGAATACATCATGCGTGATGTAGAATATGGCTGGTTATTACGTTACTTGCACTCAACCGGTGCATCAGCGTTTTTCATCGTTGTATATATGCATATGTTCCGTGGCATGATCTACGGTTCTTATCAAAAACCACGTGAGTTACTGTGGTTATTTGGTATGTTTATTTTCTTAGCGCTAATGGCTGAAGCATTCATGGGGTATTTATTACCATGGGGGCAAATGTCGTTCTGGGGTGCACAGGTAATCATCTCCTTATTCGGGGCTATTCCGGTTATTGGTGATGACTTAACACTTTGGATCCGTGGTGACTATGTAATATCAGGTGCAACGCTTAACCGCTTCTTTGCATTACATGTAATTGCACTACCATTGGTTATCGTAATCTTAGTTTTCTTACACATTGTTGCTCTACATGAAGTGGGTTCAAATAACCCTGAAGGTATTGAGATTAAACGTAAGAAAGGCTCAGTAGCTGAAGAAGATAAGCCTAAATTTAAATTTCATGAGTATTACACTGACAAGAAAGATATTGTTGATGCGATACCATTCCACCCTTACTACACAGTTAAAGATATTGTGGGTGTGGTTGGTTTCTTAATATTGTTCTGTTGGGTTGTGTTCTTTATGCCAGCGATGAATGGCTTCTTTTTAGAAGGTCCAAACTTCGAGGCAGCTAACCCACTTAAAACACCTGAGCATATTTTCCCGGTTTGGTACTTTACGCCATTCTATGCAATCTTACGTGCAATCCCTGATAAGTTAATCGGTGTTGCGGCGATGGGTGCATCGATTGTGGTACTTGCGTTACTACCTTGGGTAGACCGTGGTAGAGTTAAATCGGTTCGTTACCGTTGTGGTTTCCATAAATGGAACATTGCAGGTTTTGTTGTAACTTTCGTTCTTCTAGGTTGGGTGGGTGCAACTCCACAAACTGATATGAAAACGATTATTTCTCAAATCTGTACTGTGACTTACTTTATGTTCTTCGTACTGTTGTTTGTATACAGTAAGAACGAAAAAACTAAGCCATTGCCAGAGAGGTTAACGAAATGATGAAGAAGCTTATTATTGGTTTATTTGCTTTATCAGTAAACTTGTTGCCGAACATGGTTATGGCAGCGGGTCCATCGGTTCCTTTAATGGAAGCGAACAACGACCTTACTGATCAACCATCTTTACAACGCGGTGCAAAGTTGTTCATGAACTACTGTCTTGGTTGTCACCAAATGCAGTATCAACGTTATGAACGTACTTTTCGTGATATCGGTATCCCAACAGAGGTTGGTTTAGAGCAGTTGATTTTTGACGGCTCTAAAGTAGGTAGTCATATTACTAACGCGATTACAAAAGACGATGCAGCAAAATGGTTTGGTGCGGCTCCGCCGGATTTAACTCTAATTGCTCGTGTAAAATCACCAGATTATATTTACACGTACTTAAAATCGTTTTATAAAGATGAATCTCGTCCGTTTGGGGTTAACAACATTGTTTTCCCATCGGTAGGTATGCCTCACGTTCTTCAAGAACTACAAGGTTTACCAACACCTATCACTAAAGAAGTACAAGAGCATGGTCACACTGTGACTAAAGTTATTGCTACTGAAACAGATGGTACGGGCGAATTAAGCATAGATGAATACGACCAAGCGGCTCGTGATTTAACAAATTTCCTTGAGTACGTGGGTGAACCTTCACGTCTTGAATCGGAAGCGCTAGGTATTAAGGTAATAGGATTTTTAATTATCCTGTTTATCTTGGCATTTATGCTTAAGAAAGAATACTGGAGAGATGTTCATTAGGTTGAACATTTTTAAAGGTAATTTTGCAATAGGGGCTTAAGCCCCTTTTGCTGTTTTAGTTATTTAATGGAGGTATAGGCATGGCCGTAGCTGCCAATAAGCGCCCTGTAATGACCCTTTTTTCTGGTGCTAACTGTATGTATAGCCACCAAGTACGTATTGTACTTGCGGAAAAAGGTGTAAGTGTAGATATTCATTTGGCTGAAAAAGATAACTTGCCAGAAGCACTTCACGAAATTAACCCTTACGGTACAGTGCCAACACTGATTGACCGTGAGCTTGGTTTATACCAGGCAAACATCATCATGGAATACCTTGATGAACGTTTTCCTCATCCTCCACTAATGCCTGTTTACCCGGTAATGCGTGGTCGTAGCCGCTTAATGATGCATCGTATTGATACTGATTGGTACAGCCTAGCTGACAAAATCAGTAACAACACGTCAGACGCTGCTCAAGCTCGTAAAGAGCTAACAGAAGCATTGCTTGCTGTAGCACCTATTTTTAGCGAAGCACCTTACTTTATGAGTGAAGAGTTTAGCTTAGTAGACTGTTATTTAGCTCCACTATTATGGCGTTTACCAGAGTTTGGTATTGAGCTTAATGGTGCAGGTTCTAAAGAGCTTAAAGAGTACATGATCCGTTTATTTGAACGTGAGTCATTCCAAGCCTCTTTAACTGAAGCTGAGCGTGAGATCCGTTTATAATGACGCCTAATCGTCCTTATTTATTACGTGCTTTTTTTGATTGGATAGTCGATAACGAGTGTACACCGCATTTAGTGGTAGACGCTGGATTTGCAAATGTACAAGTGCCAACACAATTTGTTCAAGACGGACAAATTGTTTTAAACATAAGTCCATCAGCGGTCACACAGTTTTCGTTAGACTTAACCCAACTTAGCTTCAGTGCGCGCTTTGGTGGTCAGCCAATGCAAGTGTATGTACCTCTAGGTGCTGTGCTTGCAATATACGCGCGTGAAAATGGCGAAGGAACAGTCTTTACCGCAGATGAGTTTTTAGAGGACGAAGACGATTTTGTGCCAGAGCTTGAAAGTGTTGATTCATCAGCTGAGTTTATTGATGAAACACCACCAGAAAAGCCTGAGAAGAAAAAAGGCTCTCATTTACGCGTTATTAAATAATAAGTAAATGCCAAAAAAAACCGCTGAATAAGCGGTTTTTTTATGTCTGTATTTTGTGTTTACAAGTATTCAAATACTTTAATTACACGCTCTACGCCAGAAACATTGCGGGCAATATTTACAGCTTGAGTTGACTCAGAGTCAGATACTAAGCCCATTAAAAAAACTTCAGCATTTTCTGTCACTACTTTAATGTTATTACTGCTAATGTCTTTTGCTGTTAGTAGCTGGGCTTTGACTTTAGAAGTTAGCCAAGAGTCGTGAGTTTGTGTAGTAATGCCAGTATTTGAGCCAATACGAATTTGGTTATGTATTTTACGAATACCTGAAACGCCCTCAATGGTGCGCTGCGCTTCGTTTCTCATTTCTTCGTTAGATACTTGGCCAACAAGTAAAACAATACCGTTAACGCTTACAGCGCTTATATTGGCAAACTTTTCAAGACGTTCTACTTCGCTAAGTGCAATACTGGCTTTTATTTCAATATTGTTATCGTCAATTTGAGAGCCAATAGTACGGCGGTCGTTCGCTGCAGTTACTGCACTGGCTGTACCTGCAACAACAGCGGCTGCGCAGCCTTGCAGTAATACAACAGTACCTAAAACAATAAGAGAGCGTTTAAACATAATTTTCATCCTGAGGGAAAAGCGTTAAATCAACAAGTTCGCTTAAACAATGTAAGTTAACTAAATGAGATTCGATAATGCGGCTAGGGCGTTTAGATGGCGATCTAATTTCAACATCGTTAGGGCCAAGTAGGCCTACCAACTCGCCACCATCATCACCAACCATAACTATGACCTTCATATCTTTAGTTAGTGCAGCTTCCACGGCAGAAATAACATGCTTTTCGTTACCGTTTATAGCCAGTACAAGCA
This sequence comes from Pseudoalteromonas sp. 78C3, assembly GCF_002836695.1. Classification (NCBI taxonomy): domain Bacteria; kingdom Pseudomonadati; phylum Pseudomonadota; class Gammaproteobacteria; order Alteromonadales; family Pseudoalteromonadaceae; genus Pseudoalteromonas; species Pseudoalteromonas sp. 78C3. The sequence goes on along the minus strand of NZ_PJAV01000145.1, from coordinate 3,938 downwards.
ATAAATCACCTTGTTGGGCAAAAGCGCGGACTTGGCGAGCAAATGTATCGTGATCGTCTACTTGAGTACTTTGCCCCAGATTAACGTTTTCTTGCGATAGAGCAATTGCAGGTAAGCAGGGACGTTCGGTTTCATAATGATTAACCAACACACCCGCCATATGCTGAGCGAGCATGTGGCAATTTGCAGTACCGCAGCAAATGAGTTTATTTCCGTTGATCAGACTTTGTGCAATAGTAAATGCAGCTGACTCAAGCGCACTAGGTAGCACTTCACCAGCAGCGATTTGAACTTGAATGCTTTCTGTAAAAATTTCTTTAATTGTGTCTTGCATAGCCTACCAATAATTTATCTTTGTATTTGCGTTTAAAATACATTTTTAAGCCAATTAATATTAGGAGATGCTTCTCCTGTAATGGCTACATAATCAATTCTTAGAGCTTGGTTAGTTAAATTTTTAGCTGCTAAGTAATGATAAATACTACGTTTTAATCGAGCTTGTTTTTGTGGACTAAGCGCATAGTTGGCACCGCCACGAGCATTATTTTTGCGAAACTTAACCTCAACGAATACAAGGGTACCGCCTTCTTTCATAATGACATCAAGCTCACCAAAGGGGCAGTAATAATTACGCTCAATGGGTGTTAGCCCTTGAGTAACTAAGTATTTTTGCGCTTCAAGCTCATAATACTGGCCTTTTTCGCGACTATTGTGCCACAGCTCTTTAAACCACGACATGCCGCCCCCTTAATTAAGTTTAATTGATAGTTTGTATGTCACCCGCTGATTGCATAAACAAAGGTACAGGGCGTTGTGTTTCTAATTGCACAGGCTTAATGCGACGGTTTGTATATTGAGCCCAGTCGAGCATGCGTTCTATATGGCCGCTAGTATTAACAGATAACTTACCGCTTAAACCACTATATTGATTGCCTGGCATTACGCTTAACTGCCTGATGTCATGTAATATTGATACAGCATCGTACGCCATTGCAAATAAGCGCTGGCTAATATCTACTTGCTCTGGCCATAACGAATCATACTGCTGGCGTAAGTTATGTTGTTTAATTTGCGAATCGAGCATCCACGGCAATTCAGTGAAGTATAGGCCGTCTAAGTCGCCTTTGTCAGTACTGTCAATTTGTTTACTATGACTTTTAGAGCTGGCATAAAGTGGAATACGATCTGCAAATGTACTTACGTTTACATCGAGGTAGGGTTTAATTAAGCGTGTTTCTATTGCATCACCCAAAATATAAATAACGTCTATATCACTACGCGAACGGGTTTCGTTTTCTACTTCCTGTTTAAATAGTGCTTTAATCGTTTTTATGCGCTCTTTTGATTTATCAACTTCTAACAAGCTGGTAATTGTATTAGGCATATCTTTTTTATCGTTATAAAAACCTATTTGCGGCTTGGTTTCGCTATAGCGTTGCCACTGTAAGTTAAAGTAATCAACCAAGCGTTGGCCATTTGCGTTATTTGGTGCAAGCAACATAGGTTTTTGATAGCCCTTAGTTAAAAAGTGTTCTAAGGCTTGTTGTACTTCGTGCTCAGGGTTTAGTGCAAAGTAATAATGCTGAAGCGAAATTCGCTCACCATCAAAGGTGTTTAAATGTAGTACCGGAGTATCAATAAGAGTTTGTGCATTGGCAAGTTTATCAATATTTGCTTTAAGTAGAGGACCAATTACAAAGTCAGGCTTTATTTCTTCAAGTTGCGCTGCAATTTCTTCTGTACTTAGGTTTTCATCAATAAAAATAGTGTCGTTGATATTTTGCGTATCAAGTGCAGCTAATACGCCAGCTTTAAGGGCATCACCTAAACGTTCGTTAGGGCCCGATTGTGGAAATAACACAACTAAGCGCTCTATATTGATAGGAGCAAGTTCAGTAAGCATTTCATCTTGTTCAGGTAATACAGTAAAAGCCGGATGCCCAATATAGCGTCTGCGCCAATTGTTGATCGCTTGATCTAACTCTACGCCACTACTAGCATATACTTGATGATATAACGCTAGGTTAGCCCACCCTTGCTGAATAACCGAACCACGGTTAAAGCGTTCAAGCGCGTAAGAAGAAAGTTGCTTTAAGTTATCCCACAAATTTTGATTAAGTTGAGGGATTTCTATATTATTTTTTGTTGCTGTTTCAGAGGCTCTAAAAAAGTAGGGTGCAGCTTTTTTAGGAAAATTTTGCGATGCGTAAATGCTGGCCGTTAAAAACTGATGCCAAGCAAAATGCTCAGGTTGAGTCAGTTGTCCGTCTAGCGACTGTAAAATAACCAAAGCTTGATCATTTTTATTCTGTTGTTTTTGTGCAAATGCAATATAAAGGCGGTTCTGGATTTGATCAACACTTGCGGTTAATTCAAGCTCATTCCCAATTATCTCTAATAAAGGCCAGTTTTGCTCACTAATTGCTGCATCACGGGCGCTATACAATAACTGTATTTTATCGGCACCTTGGCGGTTTTGCGCCAATTGATAGATAGATTGCGCACTGGTTGCCTGATTTTGCAGTGCATTAGTGCGGTTACTTACGTTATCGCTGTTTTTAGTTGGTTTTTCGGTTGTGCTACACGCCGATAACCCTGACAATATAATTAATAGACTAACTAGTTTAAGTCGCACAATGATTTCCCAATACGTTAACGCGATTTGCTTATATTACTGACTGACGCAGGAGACCTCAATGTTAAATGAGGAGAATTCACAGAAAATTGGCACTCTTTACATTGTTGCCACCCCAATTGGCAATTATGACGACTTAAGTCACCGTGCCATTGCGACATTATCGCAAGTTGACTTAATAGCTGCTGAAGACACTCGCCATACCGGCAAGCTACTTAGCCACTTTGGAATTAAGGCAAAAACGTTTGCATTACACGACCACAACGAAAAGCAAAAAGCACAACAAATTATTGATCAACTTAATCAAGGTTTAAATATTGCTTTAGTATCTGACGCTGGTACACCACTAATTAGTGATCCAGGCTACGCTGTTGTAAATCTATGTCGTGAACAAGGTGCTCATGTTACACCTGTTCCAGGTGCATGTGCTGCAATTACAGCCGTATGTTGTTCAGGTTTACCAACCGACCGCTTTCAGTTTATTGGTTTTACGCCAGCCAAAAGCAAAGCTCGCCAAGACTTTTTCACCGAAGCTGTTAACTCAGGTATCACCAGTATAATGTACGAAAGTACGCACCGTATTATGGCAAGCCTTGATGATTTAGCACTAGCCCTAGGTGATGAGCAGCAAGTTGTGTTTGCTAAAGAGCTAACCAAAACCTTTGAAACATTTTTTAATGGTAGTGTAAGTGAGCTTAAACAGTTTTTAACTGATGATCCTACCAAGCAGCGCGGCGAAATAGTGCTTATGCTTCCGGGCAAACCAAAGCAAATAGACGATGTTCCGCCTGAAGCGCGCAAAATGCTGGCACTGCTTGAAAGCGAAATGCCAATGAAAAAAGCCTGTGGCGTTGTTGCTGAATACTTTGGAATGAAGAAAAACGCTTTATACAAAACAATTATTGAAGAAAAAGAGTAAATTTTACTGCGCTTGGTATTAGCCTCATGTATACTGCGCGCCGAGTCAGCCAAGATGATCGCTGCCTGTGACGAAAATGATCAGGGGGAGGAAAGTCCGGGCTCCATAGGGCAGAGTGCCAGCTAACGGCTGGGGGGCGTGAGCCCACGACAAGTGCAGCAGAGAGGAGACCGCCAATTTTCGGATTGGTAAGGGTGAAAGGGTGCGGTAAGAGCGCACCGGGCCGCTAGTAATAGTCGGTTGCAAGGTAAACTCCACTCGGAGCAAGACCAAATAGGGTTCCTTATGGCGTGGCCCACGTTGGAACCGGGTAGGTTGCTTGAGCCATAGAGCGATTTATGGCCTAGACGAATGATTATCACTTTCTTCGGAAAGGACAAAACC